>JBCCJK010000038.1 GCA_039027815.1 Verrucomicrobiota bacterium | reverse complement strand
GTAGAGGGCATCGCTCGCGACGACGCTGCCTTTCAGCGAGAGGCCGGCTTCGCTGGCTTTCCAGACGGCGATGCGACTGGAGTCCACTCGGGACATCTGCCCCGCGCCGATCCCCAAGGTGCGATCGGAGGCCGCGAAGACAATGGCGTTCGACTTCACGTGCTTGACCACCCGCCAACCAAATCGCATGGCCACAATTTCCTCGGCCGTGGGCACCCTGTTAGTCACGACCTTATTCTCAATGTCGTCCAGTCCCAGCACCTTGGCGTCCCGCTCCATCACCATCAGCCCTCCGGGGGCGGAGCGCAGGACCGGGGCCTGGGTGGTTTCCAGGAAACGATCCCCCATGCGGATGAGGCGGAGATTCTTCTTCTTTTGGAGAATGGCCCGGGCCTCGGCCGTGAAGTCGGGCGCGATGATGACATCGGTGAAGATTTCGCAAATCACGCGCGCGAGAGGCTCGCTCATGGGGCGATTGGTCACGATGACCCCGCCGAAAGGGGCCTGGGTATCCGTCTCGAAGGCCTTTTGCCAAGCCACCCGCAAGTCCTCATCGTCCTGGCCAATGCCACAGGGATTGGTGTGCTTGAGGATGGCCACCGTGGGGCGGCGAAAGTCGCTGATCAGCTCGGCCGCGGCCTCGATGTCGAGGATGTTGGTGTAAGAAAGCTCCTTGCCCTGAAGCTGCTCGAAGTAATCGCTGAAATTCCCGTAGAGAGTGGTCGCTTGGTGGGGATTGTCCCCGTAGCGGAGCTGCCGATCCAGCGGGAGGGAGAGCGAGAACGATTTTTTTCCTTCGTCCCCTCCCGCTAAGAAGGTGGAAATGCCGGCGTCATACTCGGCCGTCCGTGTGAAGGCCTTGACCGCCAGGCGACTCCGCAGCTTTTGGCTGGTTTTGCCTTCGTGCTCGTCCATTTCTTCGAGCACTTCGGCGTAGTCCTCGGGATCGATGACCACGGTGACCGCCTCGTGGTTCTTGGCGGCCGAGCGAATCATGGAGGGTCCGCCGATGTCGATTTGCTCGATGGCCTCCGCCTCGGTCACCTCCGGCTTGGCGACGGTCGCTTCGAAGGGATAGAGATTGACGGCCACCAGGTCGATGGGGCCGATTTCATATTCCTCGGATTGCGCCAAGTGCTCTTTGTCATGGCGCTTGAAGAGCAGGCCGCCGTGCACCTTCGGATGCAGGGTCTTGACCCGCCCGCCCATCATTTCGGGAAAGCCCGTGTATTCTGAAATCTCGATGAGCGGCACGCCGGCCTCTTGCAGGGCCTTGGCCGTCCCGCCCGTGGAGATGATCTCGACCCCTCGGTCGGCCAGGCCTTGGGCGAATTCGAGGAGACCTGCCTTGTCCGAGACGGAGAGAAGCGCGCGTTGGATTTTCATGGGACTGGAGCGCCGAGCCTGACCGACTTCAGGAAGCGGCGCAAGACCAAATCCGGCCCGGCTCAGGTGTCGGCCAGGTCCTGCAAGGCCCGGCCCAAATCCTGCCCGGAGGGCTTCTGGTAGACGCGCAAGCCGAACTCCCGCGCCACCGAGAGGAGGTGGTCGAAAATGTCCGATTGGATCCCCTCGTAGTAGGCCCAGCGGATGTCATTGGTGAAGCAGTAGACCTCGATCGGCACGCCCTGCTCGGTGGGTTGCAGTTGCCTTACCAAGAGGGTCATGTCCTTGCGGATTTGCGGGTGCCGTTCAAGGTATGCCAGGATGTAAGCCCGGAAAGTCCCGATGTTGGTCAGGGAGCGGGCATTGACCGGGGTGTCATTGGCGTCCTCAAAGCTGGCGTTCCAATCGGCCAGCTCCTTTTCTTTCTCAGCCAGGTAGTCCTTGAGAAGGCGGATCTTGCGGAATTTCTTCAGCATCGGCTCCTGGCAGACTTGGATGGAGGTGCTGTCGATGAAAATGGATCGCTTGATGCGCCGCCCCCCAGCCTGCTCCATCCCGGCCCAGTTGGTGAAGGAATCGCTCACCAGCGCGTAGACCGGGATGCTGGTGATGGTCTTGTCCCAGTTCTGGACCTTGATGGTGGTGAGGGCCACGTCGATGACCGTCCCGTCCGCTCCTCGGCTCGGCATAGCGATCCAATCGCCCACCTTGAGCATCCGGTTGGTGGCCAGTTGGACCCCCGCCACCAAGCCCAGAATGAAGTCCTTGAAAATCAGCATGAGGACGGCGGTGGCCGCCCCCAGCCCCGCCAGGACCGCGCCCGGGGGGCGCTCCACCAGAGCCGAGATGATCAGAATGAGCCCAAAGATGAGAAGGAGGATTTGCACCACCTGCACGAAGACCTTGAGGGGCACACCCCGCCCGCTCTGCGCCGTGCTCTGGATCTGCAGGAGCGAATTGAGAAAGGCATTGAGAGCCAGCAAGGAAACCAGGACGATGTAGATGTAGGCCACCGTCTGCACGCCCGCGATGAGCTCGTCATTCCCCTGGAGCGCCGTCTCGGTCAGCAGGAAAATGAGGACGCCGGGGATCAAGTGCACCAGCCAGCGGATCATCCCGCTTCGCAGAATGATATCGTCCCAGCGGATACGGGATTGCTTGACCGCCCGCTCGACCGCTCGAATGGCGAATTGACTGATCAGGAAGTGGAGTGAGAGCGAGATCACGAGCACGCTCACGGTCGCAATCGTCCGCGCCCAGAAGGCGATCGCGCGGCCGACTTCGCGGTCCGGCCCGCCGGCCAGCCACTGTTCCAAAAAATCAACGGGCGTCATGAGGGTGCTCGTTCGGTAGACAGGAGGCCGCCTTCTGTCCACCGGGAAAAGCCTCCGCAATGCTCACTTGCACTCGCTCCTTTCTGGTCCTTGCTATTTCCCAGTCCGATGCACATCCAAGACATCCTTAATCGGGACGCCCCCAGCCTTTCTTTCGAATTCTTCCCACCGAAAAATGACGCTGGCTGGGAGGCGCTCTTTGAGACCATTCGCGAGCTCGAAGGGCTGCAACCCGACTTCGTGAGCGTGACCTACGGAGCAGGCGGCTCCACCCGGGAGGCCACCCACGATCTGGTCGTTCGCTTGCAGAAGGAAAGCACCCTCGATCCCATCCCGCACCTGACCTGCGTCTGTCATCAAAAGGAGGAACTCCACCAGATTCTCTCTCGCTACGCCGAGGCCGGTGTTTCCAATCTCTTGGCCCTGGGAGGAGACCCGCCGAAAGACCGGGCGGGCTACGATCGCTCACAAGACGCCTTCCGCCACGCCGCCGGCTTGGTCGGCTTTCTTCGGGAATTCAACGAAAGCGGGGCCCATCCCGACCCGCGCGGCTTCGGCATCGGGGCCGCCGCCTTCCCAGAAGGCCACCCCGCCACTCCCAATCGCCTGGTAGAAATGGATCATCTCAAGGCCAAGGTGGACGCTGGCACCGACTACCTCTGCACCCAACTTTTCTTCGACAACCACGATTTCCTCGACTTCCGGGACCGCTGCGCCCTCGCGGGCATCGACAAGCCCATCATCGCCGGCATCATGCCGGTCACCTCAGTCAAAGGCATGCGCCGCATGGGAGACCTAGCGGCTGGCTCCCGCTTCCCGGCCAAGCTTCTCAAAGCCTTGGCCCGGACGGACGGGGACGAAGCCGCCATCGAGCGCGTGGGAATTCACTATGCCGCCCAACAGTGCGCCGAACTCTTGAATGAAGGCGTCGATGGCATCCATCTCTACACCCTCAATCGCTCGCTCGCGACGCGCGAGATCTACGCCTCTCTCGGGCTCCGCCGCACCCCCCCTCTGGCGACCGCGGTCGGCGGCTAGGGGCCGCCCGAGCGGGCCAGGGCTGACCGGAAACACCCCTCTCTCCCTCCTCATGATTCCCCTGCCTCACCCCGCCGGCCCGGCGCCCCGTTGGTTGATTTCGGCTCCCTTTTGGGGGCTCTCGCTTCTTTTGGTCCCGTGGGCGTGGTCGCTTCCCGATCGGGTGGCCGGCGGCTTCTTCCTGGCGGACAGCCCGCTCAACGACCAGGAAATCAGCCAGCTCCTCTTGTCGGAGGCGGTTTGGTCAGGCCAGGAAGCGCTCCCGGGCACTTGGGTGGAGGAGGCCACCATCGCGGGAGCTCAGCTCGAGCACCTCATGGCCCAGCCCAAGGTCTTCGGACAGAAAGCCCTCTTTGTGCAAGCGCTCGAGCGGGATGAGCAGCTCAGCCGCCTAACCATCACCTACGCTGACGCCGGAACCCACTTCGGCTACTTGACCCGCCGCTCTGGCGAATCCACCCAAGATCTCCGCCAGCGCGTCTTGCAGGAACAGAAGATCTTCGCCGAGAGCTACGCTGAATCCCTCTCCCAACTGCAAGAGCACCTCAAGGAGCTGGCCGGTCGCCCGGGTCGCCAGGAACGGCTCGGACGCAGCTCGCTCCTGGATGCCGAGCCCCGGGACTTCCGGCTGGGAGAGTTGACGGTGCGCTTGCTGAACGGGCAGGATCGTCTCTTACGGGTCCAGATCGAGCGCCAGGACGCTCTCAGTCGCAGTTGGTTGGAACCAGACCGGGCCGCGCTCAGTGCGTCCTCCCTCGCGACCTTCTATCGCGAACAAACCCACCAAGACGCCTTGGGCGATCTCGTGATCCAGGGCGTGCCTGTCATTCCCCAAGGATCCAAACCCTATTGCGGCCTCAACACCCTCGCGATGGTGGCTCGCTACTTTGGGCTGAACTTGGATGAAGACTACCTGGCGGTGGCGGGTGGCTTCCTCAACACCGGCTCCTCCGCTGGCTCCAACATGCCGCGCCTCTACCAAGCGGTCGCGCGCGAGGCCGGCCTCCGCTGCCAACGCCAGCTCGGCTTCGACGCGGCCCGCGCCCAAGACTCCCTCAGCCGCGGCTTGCCGGTCATTGTCTGGCGCTACTTTTCCGAAGAGCGCAATCGTTTTCACAGTCGCCACGCTCGGGCCCACCAGGAAGACCCCTCTCTCCGCATGGCCCCGCCCGACTCGGCCGAGCGAGAAACCTACCCCACCAAAGCCGGGGGGGCACCCCTCCATGCCTCGGTCCTGATCGGCTTCCAAGCCGCGACCCGGGAATACATTTTCCTGGAAAGCTGGAGCAGTTCGAGCGAGCCCCGGCGGATGCGCGAAGAGGAGTTGTCCGCCACCAACTACGTCACCTTTTACTTCTCGAGCTAGCCGAGATCCCGCTACTGGGGGACGAAGTTTTTCACGAAGAAGTCCCCCGGCCGTCGGGACTCGACGTGCCCATCGAGAAAGACCATTTGGGTTTTGCCATTCCGATGGCGCGCGAAATCCATGCCCACCCCGTCGCCCGCCCGTTGGCGGAACTCGAGGTAGGGACTCGTCAGGGTGACGGGCTCGTTGGGGTCGCTGTCCTGCTTGGTGGTGGCGATGTCGAAGGCGTCTCCCATCATGATGCCGGCCGCGCTGAGATACTTCTCTCCGTTCTCGGTGGATTCCGGTCCTTGGTCGGCCAAAAGAATCAGCTCCGTGGGATTGGCGATGGCTCCCACCGGCAAGGGTGGATTGGTGGTGGGGGAGTTGTTGGCGGGGCCGGGGAGGTAAGCGAAATGAGTGATGACGCCCACGCTGGCGTCGCCGGTGGGAGGGGTTTCCATTTCCGGCTCGACGGCCGGGGAAAGGAGAGGCGAATCGAGGGGATTGGCCGTGATCATCTCCTCTTCCAGGCCGGGCAGATGATACCACTCGTCCCCCACCATGATGTTGTTGGTGTCGAAGAAAGTCCGATTGTTCCCGAGACGGGGGTAGTAGCCGGACTCGGCCGACCAGGAGAGCATCAGCTGAGCGCACTGCCGCAAATTGTTCGAGTTTCCCATGCTGCGGACTTGCTGCTGGACCTTGGTGAAGCCGACCGTGGACAAGGAGACCAGAACCGCAATGATGACGATCACGGTCAGCAGCTCGATCAAGGTGAAGGCAGCGCTGCTTCGGGAAGCTCGAGGGACAAAAGGAGAGGCTTTCATAGGGGGTGGCAGAAGATCGCCCGTGGAAATTACGTGACTGCCTCATCCAGTGTCAACCGGGATTATTGCTTGCAATTTCCCGACAGAATGTCGAGCCTCACTCCTTACCGCTTTCGTTATGGACCGCCGCAAATTCCTGAAAACCTCCGCTGCCACCGTAGCGGCCTCCTCCCTCCCCCACTTTTCCATTGGCCAGGGGGGGCCTTCCGCCAATGGCAAGCTGAACCTCGCCATGATCGGAGCCGGTGGCATCGCTCAAATGGCTTACAAAGAGCTGGCCAAAACGGAAAACATCGTGGCGCTCTGCGATGTCGATTCCGAGCGCTTTCTCCAATATGGTGAGAAGTTCCCGCAACTCGAAAAGGCGCGCCAGTTCGCGGACTTCCGCAAGATGTTCGATGCCTTGGGAGACGAGATCGATGCCGTCTGCATCAACACCCCCGATCACACCCACTTTGTGGCCACCATGGAAGCCATGCAGCGTGGGAAACACGTCTGCACGCAAAAGCCCCTCGCCCACACCATCTGGGAAGGGCGCACTCTCCAGAAAGCCAAGGACCACTATGGCCTCGTCACCAACATGGCCAACCAAGGCCACACCACCGATGGCATCCGCCAGATGCGGGAGTGGTTTGAGGCCGGGCTCCTTGGCGACGTCACCAAGGCCTACAGTTGGACGGGCGGTCCTGACTGGAATGGGAACTACTTCAGCAAACCTGCCAGCCTTCCTCTCAGCCCGGAAGCCGCCCCGCCCACCCTCGACTGGGACCTCTGGCTGGGACCGGCCGAAGAGCGGCCCTACAGCGCCTACTTCCACCCGCTCACTTGGCGGGGCTTCTATCCTTTCGGCGGGGGCCAATTGGTGGACTGGTTCTGCCACATCGCGGACGCGCCCGTCTGGGTGCTCGGTCTCTACGAGCCGGTCGTGATCGAAGCCGAAGAGGTCATCGGCGGGGACGACTTTCTGACCCCGGACCAAGTGCGGGTCCGCTTCGACTTTGAAGCCCGGGGCGAACTCCCCCCGATGTCCTACTGGTGGAGCAATGGGCCGGAGGCAGCCATCGCGCCCGAAGAGCCAGATGCTTGGGGCTGGGGCAAGGTCCCGAACGGCGGCACCTTCTTTCACGGAGACAAAGCCACCGCCTACACCGACAAGCGTTCCAACAACCCCCGCATCACGCGCGAAATCATGCTGGAACTGAAGCAGAGCAACGGTTTCCCGGAGGAGACCTACCCTCGGGTCAAAGGAAAAGGCCCCTTCCACGAGTGGGCCAAGGCCATCAAGGGCCGTGGACCCGAGCCGGGATCGAATTTCGACTACGCCGCCAAGCTGACCGAAGTCAGCCTCCTCGGGGTCCTGGCCCAGCGCTTCGGGGGCCGCATCGAATGGGACGCGCAAAGCATGCGCATTACCAACCGCCCCGAACTCAATCAGTATCTCCGGACGCCCGCCCGAACCGGTTGGGAATACGGTGAGGACCTTTGGAAGTCCTGACCGGGCGCCTCATACCAAGCTGCAGACTTGGCTGGTAGAATGGTATCAGCTGAAGTCCAGCTGAAAGTCCTTGGGGGGCCGGACCACTCGATCGACCGCATGCTTGGTGAGGATGTTTCCCTTGGAAGCGCGTCCCTTGATGGCCTGCTCGCCCCACAAAAAAGGGCGTTCCGTCTGCCGCAGACGCTGGCCGGCCTTCATGTGGACCATCACCAAATTGTCGTTGCTCTCCTCCTCACTGGCATGGACCGCTAGGTAGAGAATCCGGGTGCCCGATTTTCCCTGGGTCAGGGGGTATTCCTTATCGCGGGTCACTCCGCCCACCCGAAAGCGCTTGGCGAAGGTGGCTCCGTCCCGCCCATCGCGATAAAGGAGTGAAAAGACCGGGTCGTCCTCCTTGCGCCAGATGGCGATGTGCCCGGGGTTCTTTCCCACGAAGAATTTCTCACTCACTTTGGTGACCTTGAGCAGCCCATCCCGTGAAATCACCAACACATCATCCAGTCGGGAGCACTTCGCGATCGTCTCTTCCTTGCGAAGGGTGGTCCCGGCAAAACCGTTTTTCCGGTCGAGATACAAAGTCTCGGTGGCCACCGCCACCTGCGAGCGATCCACCTTCTCGAAGGTCGTGATCTCGGTTTTTCGCTCTCTTCCCGGACCAAACTTCTTCTTCAGCCCCTCAAACCAGCGGACGGTGTAACGGGTCAGCTGGCGGAGATGCTTTTCGGTTGCGGCAAGCGCCTCCTCCAGGCTTCGGATTTCCTCGTCGGCCCGAAAGGCATCGAATTTCGAGATCCGCTTGATCTTGATCTCTGTCAGCCGAATCAAATCCTCCTCCACCACTTCCCGCTTGAGCCGCTTCTTGAAGGGTTGCAGCCCCTCATCGATCGCTCGGAGAACCGCCTCCCAAGTCTCGCAGTCCTCGATCTCTCGGTAGATTTTGTTTTCGATGAAGATCTTCTCCAGGGAACTGAAATGCCATTTATCTGATAACTCCTGCAACCTAATTTCCAGCTCCCTTCGCAAAAGTTCCCGGGTCTGCTCCGCCGTTTGCCGGACGATCTCGTGCACGCCTAAAAACTGGGGCTTGCCCCCGGCGATCACGCAGGCATTGGGCGAGAGGCTGGCCTCGCAATCGGTGAAGGCATAGAGCGCATCCCGCATGGGCTCCGCCGAGGTGCCCGCAGGTAGGTGGACGTAGATGGAGACCCCGGCCGCCGTCCGGTCTTCCACCTTCGAAATCTTGATTTTTCCCTTCTCGGCCGCGCTCACGATGCTGGCCTGGAGGGACTCCGTCGTGACCCCGAAAGGAAGGCTCGTGATGTGGAGCAAGCGGGCTTTCTCGATCTCGATGTGGGCCCGAACCCGAACGCGCCCCCCTCGCAGGCCCTCCCGGTAGTCGCTCGCGTCCATCCTGCCCCCCGTAGGGAAGTCCGGCCAAAGCTCGAAGGGCTCCTTCCGCAAAGCCGAGACACAGGCCTCACAAAGCTCGATAAAATTGTGCGGCAGAATTTTGCAGGCCAATCCCACCGCGATCCCTTCCACCCCTTGGGCCAAGAGCAGAGGAAACTTCATGGGCAAGGTCACGGGCTCATCCCGTCGCCCATCGTAGGAGGGCGTCCATTCCGTGGTTTTGGGGTTGAAGGCCACCTCAAGGGCCAGCTTGGTAAGGCGGGCTTCGATGTAACGCGGAGCGGCCGCCCGGTCTCCGGTCAGGGTGTTGCCCCAGTTGCCTTGGGGATCGATGAGAAGTTCCTTCTGGCCGAGCTGCACCAAGGCATCGCCAATCGCTTGGTCGCCATGCGGGTGATACTTCATGGTGTCGCCCACGATGTTGGCGACCTTGTTGTAGCGCCCGTCGTCCATTTGCCGCATGGCGTGCAGGATGCGACGCTGGACCGGTTTCAGCCCATCGGCGAGGTGCGGCACCGCCCGCTCCAGGATGACGTAGCTGGCGTAATCCAAGAAGTAATCGGAGTACATGTCCCCGAGACTGCTGTGATCTGGAGAGTCCCCGGCCGGCACGGTCATGGCTGGTCGATGTTTAAGATAGCTTAACTACTTTGGCAAGCCTCTTGCCGAACGGGCCCCCGGCGAGCCGGCTGGGCCAAGAAGGCCGGGACTCAAAATTCCCAAACCACGGTCAAGACCAGCCAGTGGGTGGCGATTTCGGTGTCTCCGTTATCAAACTCGCCATTCAGGATGCGGCTTTCGCCCGAGTTTTGCGAGGCCGGCAAGTCATACTGGTAGCCCACGTCCACCACGAGCGGCCCTTTGCGATAGCCCAACCCGACTCCCAGAGTGTGCTCCGAAATGGCAGCCGTCAGGGGCAGGAGCGTGTCATCCGGAACCGGGCTCTCGCTGTAGCTGTAGCCGCCACGGACCTTCCATTGGTCATCGAGCGCATACTCCGCGCCCGCCCGGTAGACGAAGCGCGATTCCCAATCCAAGGGCACCACGTCCGTCAGTTGGCTGCTCCCGACCAAGGCGTTGATGGCCGGATTGTTGCCGCTTCGCAGACGGACCGGGAGTTCCTGGAAGGCGTTCTTCCAATCAATCCACTCGACCTGTCCGTTCAAGGTCAGCTTCTCGAAAGGCTTCCACGAGACTCCCGCATTTAGTTGCTGCGGGATTTCGGTTTCGACTTCGGCGTCATAGCTGAAGGCCGGATTGACACTTCCCAGGCCTAGATTAGCCAACTGGACGCCGATGTTCCCCTGGGCGGTGCCTTGGCTTTGAAAGCGGGTGGGCGAGCGGTAACTGGCTGCGATCCGCAGGTTCTTGAGCGGCACCCACACGAAGCCGATTTCTGCGTTCGGCCCGAAGCCCTCTGCCTGCAAATCGAGCTGGGTTTTGAAGCCGGCCAAGACCGGTTGGCTTTGGAAAACATAGGGGGTCCGCAGACGATTCTCCTGGAAGGTGAGCCCGCCGCTCAAACCAAGCGCGAAGCGATCATTGACCCGGTAAGCTGCTCCCACCGCTCCGCGAACAGCGATGTTCGAAGAAAGGTGCTCGAAGTCGCCATAGGTGGTGGCGCCATCGATTCCGCCTGGGGCGTCCCGATAGTTCCACTCCGCCCGCCGAGTGGTGTCAGGGATGAGGGAGACGCCATAGACCACCCCTCGTCGGCTGGGAAGGGCCAAGGCAAATTCCGGGAAGAGGCCGCTGTTCCCCGAAAGAGTGCCTTCGGGAAGACCCGGCCTCCGATAGGTCCCGTCTGCCAGGGCCCCCACCACGCTGAAGGCCACCTGCGGACGTTCCAAAAAGGCCAGCTGGGCCGGGTTCATCCCCAAGGCCGAGAGCGCGTCTTTGGCCGAAGCGAGATCGGCTCCCGTCATCCCCATGGAGCGGGCCCCAAAGCCATTGCGATTGAGTCCACTGCCCCACGAGAGGCTGGGCAAGATCCAGACGGCCATCCAAATGAGAGAGCGAATCCCAAGCCTCCGCATCCAGGTCGCTGCCACTAGTGCGTGGCACCCGCAAGATGATTTTCAGAACCCGCTTGCTGCCTCTCTCGACTTGGCCAAGGGCAGCTTGACCCAAAAGATGCATCCCTGGCCGAGTTCGCTCTCGCAGCCAATCTGCCCGTCCATGGCCTCCACAATCTTCTTCACGATGGAAAGGCCCAGGCCGGTGGAAGATTCGCCACCGGTCGGCCGGGCCGTCAGTTTCATGAACCGCTGAAAGAGCTTGGCCCGGTCCTCCGGGGACATCCCGGGTCCTTCGTCTCGCACTTGCAGGAGGGCCCGGGAATCCTCTTCTCGCGTGGAAATCCAGACCCTCCGTCCGCTGGGTGAGTACTTGAGGGCGTTGGAGACGAGATTGTCGATCACTTGCCCCGAGGCCTCTTGGTCGACCCAAGCCGGCACCGTTTCCAGCTCCCGGTGGAAAGCGATCTTCTTGCTTTCGGCAGCGTGTTCATAGCTGCGGAGGCATTTCTGGACCAAGTCCGCCAGGTCATACCTGCCCGCACGGATGGGGAACTTTCCCTGCTCAATGGCGTTCACGTCGAGAACATTTCCCACGATGCTCGACATCCGCTCGGCCGCCTCGCCGATTCGCTCCGCCATCTCTTTGGTCTCCGCTGCCTGCGGGCCCGCGCTTTGCTCGATGAGCCCAGCATAGGCTTGCACCGCGGTCAGGGGATTCTTGAGGTCATGGGCTGCGATCCCCAGGAACTCGTCCTTTTCCTGGTTCAGCCGCACCAGCTCATCGTGGGCCTCTTGGAGAGCATCCAAGGCTTCTTGCTTGGCGGCCATGGCGTTCTTGCGGGTCCGCTCGTAAATGAGACCGACCGAAAAGAGGAAGACGGTCAAGCCGGCAAAGCCGACCGACGTGATGATCCCGTGCAACTCCTCCGGATAATCATAGGGCAGGTGCCGACCGGTCATCTCCATGACGGAGAATCCCAAGACCACCAGCATGGTCAGAATGCTCCAGAAGAGGGCCCGCTGAAAACGAGTCAGGAGCAAGGCACAGAGCGGGACGGTCGCCAACCAAGCGACCGCGTGTCCCCGGGCCCCTCCCTCCAGGCCAGCCAGGGCCGTGAAGCCCACGATCAAAACCGCCGAAAAAAGATCGCCCGAAAATCGGGGGTCCCCCGACTTCTTGAGAAAGAGGGGCATGGACGCGAAACAGAGACTGCAGAAAACAATGATGGTGGCGGCCGTCGAGTGGCCGATCTGGTAGTAAAAGAGCGCGTAGAGGACTCCGAAAACCGGCCCGATGAATCCGAAACCAATCAGGAGGTGAGAGATGCGGAGTTTTTCGGGATCGAGCTTGGCCTCTTCCGGAACAAACGATTCCGTCCAAGCCCGCCAACGAGCCAGGAGGCCGCGGACCTCATTTTCCTTCTCGATGGCAGGGTCTTGCGCAAAGTTCCTCATGGCCCTACTGCCAAGGTCGCTTCCTGCCGGTCCACTTCTTCCCGCAAATTCTCGATGATGTAGCCCTGGCGGTCCGGCGTGTTCTTCCCCATGTAAAAGGACAAGATTTCCTTGAGGCTCTTGCCTTCTTCCATCCGCACGGGGTCCAGCCGCATGTTCGGTCCGATCATGAACTGGAACTCATCAGGCGAGATCTCCCCCAAGCCCTTGAATCGGGTGATCTCCGGATTCTTTCCCAGCTCGGCCAAGGCCGCTTGGCGTTCCTCCTCGTCATAGCAGTAGAGGGTTTTCTTCTTGTTGCGGACTCGGAAGAGGGGTGTTTGCAGAATGAACAAGTGCCCTTCCCGGATGAGCTCGGGAAAGAATTGGAGGAAGAAGGTCAGCAAGAGCAGCCGGATGTGCATGCCATCGACGTCGGCATCCGTCGCGATGACGACCCGCTGGTAGCGCAAGCCCTCCAAACCGTCTTCGATTTGCAGGGCCGCTTGCAAGAGGGCGAACTCCTCGTTTTCATAGACCACTTTGCGAGAGAGGGAGAAGGTGTTGAGGGGCTTGCCCCGGAGGGAAAAAACCGCCTGCGTCTCGGTGTCGCGGCACTTGGTGATGGAGCCGCTCGCGCTATCGCCCTCCGTCAGGAAAACGGTCGTCTCGAGACGACGTCG
Organism: Verrucomicrobiota bacterium; assembly: GCA_039027815.1. NCBI lineage: Bacteria > Pseudomonadati > Verrucomicrobiota > Verrucomicrobiota bacterium. Next base: position 13,410 of record JBCCJK010000038.1, on the reverse strand, counting down.
GTGTCGGCTGTCCAAGTGCACCGAGCAGTCCCGGAGCTTCTTATTGTGGACCTTGGCCTGGCGGGCTCGATCCTTGGCCAGTTTCTTGATCCCTTTGAGCTCCTTGCGTTCCTTCTCGGCGGCCACGATCCGCTTCTGGACCGCCTCCGCTACGGCAGCGTGCTGGTGGAGATAGTTATCCAGCTTTTCCTTGAGAAAGCCGCTCACGAAGGCGCGGATGGTCTCGCCCTCCGGGGCCACGGTGGTGCTGCCCAGCTTGGTCTTGGTCTGGCTTTCAAAGACCGGCTCTTCTACCCGAATGGAAAGCGCGGCCCACAAGCCAGCCCGCACGTCTTGTGGGTCATAGCTCTTTTTGTAGAACTCCCGCACGACCTTGACCAAAGCCTCACGAAAGGCCGCGAGATGGGTTCCCCCCTGACGGGTGTTCTGCCCATTCACAAAACTGTAGTAGTCCTCCCCACTTTCCGGAGAGTGGGTGAAGGTGATTTCCAGGTCTTTCCCGCTCAGGTGGATCGGCGGGTAGAGCGCGGGCTCGTCCATTTCCTCTGCCAGCAGATCGAGCAATCCATTCTTCGATTTGAAACGCTGGCCGTTGAAACGAAGCGTCAGCCCGGGGTTGAGGTAGGCGTAGTAGCGGCACATCTTTTCGATGAAGTCCGCCCGCCATTTCAAGCGCTTGGGGAAAATCGTTCGATCTACTTCGAAGGCCACGCGCGTCCCGTCCTGCCCCTCCTCGGTCCGGGGTTTCGGCATCTCGGCCACCACTTCCCCTGAGGCGAACTCCAGGGCCTTGGTCTGCCCGCCCCGCCAGGCCTGGATCTCAAAGAAGGAGGAAAGGGCGTTCACAGCTTTGATGCCGACTCCGTTTAGGCCGACCGTTTTCTTGAACGCCTCGCTCTCATACTTGGCCCCCGTGTTGATCTTGGCGGCGCAGTCCTTTAGTTTTCCCAAGGGGATGCCTCGGCCGAAATCGCGCACTTCGACGCGACCCTCGGGATCGACCTGGATCTCGATCTCTCGGCCGTGCCCCATGATGTGTTCATCGATGGCGTTGTCGATGACCTCCTTGAGCAGGATGTAAATGCCGTCTTCCAAGCTCGATCCATCTCCCAACTTGCCGATATACATGCCCGGCCGGAGCCGAATGTGCTCGCGCCAGTCCAGCGATTTGATGTCTGCCTCCGTGTAGTCCGTTGCCATCCTGATGGAGGCTATTACTTAAGACACCTAAAACAAATGTCCAGTTCAGGAGTTGCGGGCGATTCGCAGCTCGGAAACCACGACTGCGATGAAGACCGCGATGTAGATGGTGCCGCAGGCTCCCTCGAGGGCAGCCGCCAGACGCACGTGAGGAGTCAGCGGCAGGACATCTCCGTAGCCTTGGGTGGTCAGCGTCACCAGACTGTAGTAGACGACACCGGTTGGCCGAAGGGGTGCCCCTGAGGACAGATCCTGAATCGACTCCGGATGGAGGATGAGAAAAATGCGGTAAAGATTCGCGAAGACAAGGGCCAGCAAGAAGTAGCCACTGATGCCCGCGATCACCCCATCGAGTGCTCGAATCCCCTCTTTCAAGAGAGAAAACCGGATCGCGAGGAAGAGACAACTTCCAAAGAGGAGGATGACGGCCAGGCAATGAAGAATCGCGATCCACGTTTCGACCTGACTTCCGAGAGAGGCGGCGATCGAGAGAAAGCTGAGACAGGAAATGGCCACCAGCCATCGCCGGGAAGCCGCCATCCAATAGCCGCTGAAGCCGATGGCGACCGAGAAGAACAGGCCCCAGGAAACGCCCTCCGCTTCGGAGAGACCCAACTCAGGGGTCAACCAGATCAGCAGCAGGATGCTCAGGAGAAGCGGCGTGCTGCGATACCTTCTGAGAAATTCCGCCACGGGGAGCGTTTGCGCGAGGGACCGGCTAGGCCTCCTGGGGAGGGTAGCTTTTCTGGAAGAAGAGGAAAAAGAGAATGGGGCAAAGGAGCAAAGTGAGCGCGGTGGCGAAGGCCAGACCGAAGATCATAGCCCAGGCCATGCTGCTCCACATGCCACCGCCTCCCAGGGCCAGCGGCAAGAGGCCAATGACGGTGGTGGTGGTGGTCATCAAGATGGGGCGGAGTCGGGATTTGGCGGCTTCCGCCAAGACGTCTTCGAGGGTCGGATGCCCCTTAGCCAGTTGGAGGTTGATCTCGTCGATCAAAAGGATGGCGTTGTTCACGATGATTCCCAAAAGAGCGATCAAGCCCAACAAGGTCATGAAGCCAAAGCTGGACCCCGTCACCAAGAGCCCCGGCACCACGCCAATCATCATGGGCGGGATGGTGAAGATGATGACGGCGAAGCGGCGGATGGAATTGAATTGAGCGATGAGAATGAGCGCCAGGCAGGCCATGGGGAGCGGCATCCCGGAGGCAATGTTCGCCTGGGCCTCGGCCGACTCGGCATTCTCCCCGTTGTAGTTCACGGTGTAGCCCTCCTCCCATCGGTCGGACTCCATGAGAGCGGTCAAGCGAGGCTGGATTTCCGCCAAGGCTTCTGAAGAGTAACGCCCCTCCACCTTGCCTTTCAGGGTGATGGTCCGGACGGTATCCTTGCGGTGGATGGCCCCGGGGAGGAAACGCATCTCGACGTCCGCCACATGCTGGAGCGGAACCACGCCCGTCTCGGATTCGATGATGGGAAGGTCCGGCAAGCGCTCGAAATTGTCCCGGTAATCACCTCGGGCCCGGAGCAGGACGGGGATGGACTCCTCGTCCTCGCGGTAGTGGGTGGCTTGGACGCCTTGGTAGTAGCTATTGATGGCATCGGCCAAGCCGGTCGTGGTCAGCCCCACGCGGGCAATCCGGACCGGGTCGGGATCGACCGTTGCCTGCTTGGTCCAAGCCCCCCAGTTGTCCCGGACATCATACATGCCCTCGACCTGATTGATCTCCTCCACCATTTCATCCCGCAAGCGGTAGAGGGTGGCGATCTCGGGGCCGGCCAATTCAATTTGAATGGGGTCACCCACCGGGGGCCCATTCTCGAGGGCTTTGGGCGAGACACGGATGTCCACCAATTCCCGGGCCGCATAGCGCTTGATGTCGGCGATGAGACCCGCCACCACTTGAGGGTCTTGGCTAAAGGTCAGCACCGAGAGAAGCGCGTAGTTCGGGTTGGCCGACTCCGGCGAAAGAGAGAGATACCAGCGCGGCCCCCCTTCCCCGATCCAGGTGGAAACGCTTTCCACCAGGTCGCCCTTCTCTTGCAGCAACCAATTCTCGAAGCTGCCCACGCTTTCTTCGGTCGCCAAGACTCCATTTCCCTGGGGGAGTTCGAAGTCGATCACAAATTGACCCCGCTCGTTCGGCGGGAAGAAAATCGAGGGCACTTTCGCGAAGAGGGCCAGGGCCCCCACCGTCAGCACCGCGATCAAAATCGGGTAGGTCCACCGCAGTCGGATGGCGAAGCGCAGGAGGGCTTCATAGGGCGCATACAGCTTGCTCAAACCCTTCCCAATGAGGGTGTCCTTCTTGAGCGGCTTGAGGAAATAGTAGCAGAAAAGGGCAATGATGGTGAGCGAGAGCAGCCAGCTTCCCAGGAGGCTTAGGGTGACCACGGCGAAAAGACTGAAGGTGAACTCGGCGGCCGAGCCGGGCGCCATCGCGATCACCCCAAAGGCCGCAATGGTAGTGGCGCTCGAGGCCAGCAAAGGGATCACGAGACCCCCGATGGAGTCGATGACCGCCTTCTTGCGGTCCATCCCCTCGTTCAAGCGATTCAAAATCTGCTCGCAAACCACCACCGCATTGTCCACCAGAATGCCCAGGGCAATGATGAGCGCGGCGATCGACATCATCTCCAACTCGACATCGAGCGAGGGCATAAACGCGAGCGCGAAGAGGCAGACCGAAGGCACCAGCGCCCCCACAATCACGGCCAGCCGCCAGCCGGCAAAAAGCAGCATCACCAGCACCACGAAGAAGAAGGCCTGCCCGAGATTCTCGATGAAGTTATTGATCGAGGCATTCACGTAAATGGGTTGGTAGAACATCCGTTCAATTTCCAGTCCCACCGGGAGGGTCTTCTGCAGCTCGCCCATGACTCGATCCACCTCCTCACCGATCTTGGTGACCACGCCCCCCTCCACCATGGAAATGGCGATGCAGTGGACGCGCTTGCCATTGAAGTGCGAGAGCGTGGAGGGCGGATCTTCGTAACCGCGCCGGATCTCGAAAAGGTCAGAAACCTGCACCGAGGAGGCCTGCCCGGGAATGGCCAGGCGGTAACTGCCCAACTCTTCGATCGACTCGAACTCGCCCAGGGTCACCACCTGGATGCGCTCGTCATCGAAGTCCGCGGTGCCGCTGTCGACGGCCGCATTCTGCGATTGCAACTGGGCCGCCACGTCTTGGGGCGAGAGGCCCCGTTCCGCCAACTCGCTGGCCGAAAATTCCAGGAAGACTCTCTCTGACTCCTCGCCATGGAAAACCACTTTCCCCACGCCGTCGATTTGAAGCAAGCGGTCCTTGATGAGGTCGGCATAATGGGAGACTTCCGCCGGCGAAAAACCATCCCCTTGGAGCCCGTAGAGGTAGGGATAGACGTCGCCAAAGTCATCGTTCACGATGACGGCCTGGGTCCCCGCTGGCAGTTGCGCCTCGTTCACCTTGTTGCGGAGGTCGGTCCAGATGTCCTCCATCTCATCGCCGCTGTAGGACTCGTCGATTTCGACCTCGATGACCGCGTAGCCGGGGCGGGAAGTGGAAGTCACTTCATCCACTTCGATCATCTCGCGGAGCGCTTGCTCAATGACCTCGGCCAACTCCAGCTCGACCTGCTCGGCCGTGCGGCCGGGGTAGGTCGCAATGATATTGGCACTCCGAATGGTGAACTGGGGATACTCCCTTCGGCCAATCGAATCGAAGGAAAGGACGCCCGCGATCATGCAGAGCGTGTAAAGCACCAGAGCGGTGCGATTGAACTTGATGGTGAGGGCGGCGGGATTGAGAGCCATGGGAACGTCGCTTGAAAAGGAAACTAGGCCATTAGAGAAGCGTCACTTCCATGCCGTCCTGAATCGCGTGGACCCCTCGACTGACAATCCGCTCTCCGGGTTCCAGCCCTTCGAGAATCTCGATCGTGCCGTCCTCGGTCAGCAGCCCCGTCTCCACCTCCCGTTTTTGCACGATTCCGGTGTCGGCTTCCGGACTCTCCGTCGTGAGGACCCAGCAGTAGGTTCCGCGACCGGCCGTGCCCGCAATGCAGGTGGCAGGCACTTGAATGACATCCCCGCGTGGATTGGGAAGCTTGAGAATGACTTCCCCATCCATCCCCACCTTGACCTTGGACTGCTCCCCGGCTGTGCCGGACATGGTAAGGGTCACCGGATAGGTACCATTGGCAGAAACCTCGGTCGCGATTTCAGAAACCACCCCCGGGAAGACCTCTCCCGGGAAGGTCCCCAGGGCGATCTCGGCCTCCAGCCCAGTGTTCACCACTCCGATGTCCCGCGCCGGCACCCCAATCTCAAACTCGAGCCCGGTCTTGCCCTGGATCTTCATGACCACCTCGCCGACCTGGACCACCTGCTGACGCTCCACGCTCACGCTCCCGATGACCCCGTCATAGGGCATGGTCAGCTTGGTATCCCGGAGGGCCTTGCTGGCATTCTCAAACTCCGCTTTGCGAGAAGCGGCCTGCGCGATGACGGCATCGAGGTCACTCTGGCTGGCATTTCCGGTCGAATAGGACTGCCGGAGGCGGCGGACTTCCTGCTGGGCATTCGTGAGGGAGGCTTGGGCACTCGCGACGTCATTCTGGTAAGTGGAGTCATCCACTTGCGCTAAGACTTCTCCCTGCTTGTAGCGCTGGCCCTCCTTGGCAAAAACCTCCACGATGCGTCCCCCGGACTCGAAGGACAAGGGAGCCCCCTCGGCCGATTCCACCAAGCCTGAAAAGCGTCGCGTCTCGAAGGCCACCGGTTCCGGCACCACGATCGAAACCACGGGTCGAGGCGGACGAGTTTCCACCACCTCCTTTTTGTAACAGCCGGTGAGCAGGATCGCCGCGAGGGCGGCGAGAGAGAGAAATCGAACAGACATCATGGTGCGGGACTAGCGTTTTTGAAAAGGGGATCGGGTCTTGGTCTGGGCAGGAACAGCTCGCTCTGGCGGGCTGGCTTCCGCTTTCGGCTCGGAGCCCTGCCAGCGACCCCAAACCCGCGCTGGCCAGCCAGGCTGGATGGCGGAGTCCACCACTTCGCGAGCCTCTTTTTGCGACTCACTCGGCGGCTGGGTTAGGGGACCAAATTTCCCTGCCAGGAATTGCACAATGAGCGTGCCAAACTTCTCACGATCCTCGGGAGAATTCTCCCACTCGAACCAAGCCAAGGAACGTTGCAGGTCGAAGACCGTTCGCAGGTAAGAATAGACGGCGGAGACCTCCTGCTGCCGTTGGCTCAGCAATTCATCCTGGGCGTCCAAGAGACTCAGAATCGAGGCAGAACCTTGGGAATACTCTTCGTAAACGGCGTCATAGTTCTTCTGAGCGGCTTCCAGGGCGATTCGACTCAGCTCGATGGCCGGGAAATTCGCACCGAGCGACTCGAAGACCGAGAGCGCACTGACCTCGACTTGCTCCAAGGCTTGCAGGCGCTGGGCCGCCAGCTGGCGAATTTGCGCCTTGGTCTGGCCGACATCCGCGATCCGCGCCCCCCCTTCAAAAAGCGGCAATTCGATCTGTAGCCCCCACGTCACCTCGTCGGTATTCTCCACCAGCCCACCCCCGAAGTCCGCCCGCTGGTAATTGAGGAAGCCAGAAGCCTCCGGCAGGAAAAAGGCCCGCTGGCGTTGGCGGAGGAGGAGACCCTGTCCTCCCAAAAGCTGATCGAAAGACATCAACTCAGGCGAGTTCTCACCGGAAAACCAACCTAGGAAACGGCGGAAATCCTCAATGCGGTCGCGATCCTTGACGACCCCACCCAGATAGTCATCCAAAAAGTAGGTCTCCCCGGAGTCCAACTCGATAGGCTGGAGCGACCAACGCTTTTCTCGGGGCTGTCCCAAGACGCGATTCAGCTCCACCACTTCAATGTTCCTCTGGGCATTGCGCTGTTCCAGAACCGTCCGGTCTTGGGCGACCGCCTGCTGCCAGCGGAAAATTTCATTCTGCTCCGCGGAACCGATTTCGATCCGCGTCTCAGCCAACTGGGCGTTGTTTTGGGTCAGACGCAGATTCTCTCTCTCCAACTGGAAAAGCTCCTCCGCTTCGAGGGCATCGAAGTAGGCCACCGCCGCCGCGTTCATCGCATCCAGTTCCCTGGAGCGAGTGTCCAAGCGCGCCGAAAAAACATTCCGCCGCTGGGCGCGCAGCGAAGCCACCAACTCGTCATTGAAAAGGACCTGCTGAAGTTCCAGACCCAAAAGGGAAGTGTTCGTGAGATTATTGACCGAGTTTTGGTAGCTAGCGCTTGAAGAGAGACGCGGCAGCAAGCCAGCCCGGGTGAGATTGCCCTCTTCAGTCTGAATAATTTCCTCCTCCCGAGCCACCACCACATCGGTGTTGTTTTGCTTGGCCAGACGCATGGCATCCACCAACCCCAGCCCAGGGCCCGGCACCCCAAAATCACCGAACAGCTCCGATTCCAAAATAATCTTCCAAGGCACCGACCACCCGGCTCGCTCCGCCGCCTTGGCATTGACCACAAAGCTATCCTGGACCGGCAGGACCACGGGCAGATCCTCAATGCTCGCGCCCAAAAGAAGCTGGTGCGCCGTCAGCGCAGCCAAGCGGGCGACCGTCTCCTTGCGATCAATCGCGAGACTGGCCGTGGCCCCCAGCTCCAGATCCGTCCGCCCCAACATGGGAACCGACAAAATGCCGCGATCCGCCAAGCCCGCGTAGAGCTTGCCACGTTCCTCCTCGGGCATGCGCACGAGAATGGAAACATACATCGCCTCCACCCCCTGAGGAAGGCGCGCGAGGGTGCTGGCCGCGCGAGCCGTCGCCAGCTGAAAGCGCACGGAAATGCCGAAAACCTCCTCCATCCGGGCCGTGGTGTCCTCGGCCAAAGCCTGCAGCTGACCGAAGAGAGCTTCGTCTACCAAGACATCAATTCGGGAAGCCCCTGAAATCTGTTGGAGAAGTCCTATATCGCTCGGGATCCGGCTCGGCTCGGCCACCATCGTGTAATTGGGGCGAGCGGAGGCACCCTCGGGGGTCAGGGGATGGACTCGAACATCCGAAAAAACCTGGGCGGCTGCGATCACCGGAATCGTCCGCTCCTCTTCGGGCAGGCGAGAAGCCATCTGGCTGCCGATCACCCCCGAAGTGTAGAGAAGGTCAAGATCGTCTCGGGCAAACGCCTCCTCTAGAAGACCGCCCATCCTTCCCGCATCGTAGTCGGCCGTGCCCAGCTCGACAAACCGCACCGAATAGCTTTCGCCGGCCAGCACCCCCAGCTCCTTTTGAAACAAAGCGGCGGCCGGATCAAAGAACCAAGACGGCCCATCTCTCACCACCCCCACCACCTTCTCTTGCGCGCAAAGGGTCGCGCAAGGGGCAACCCAAAACAAAATCGGCCCAAGAAGGCCAGTGTGAGATCGAAAGAAACCCATGAAAAAGAAAGCTGGAAGTCAGAAGACGATTTGAAAAGGAATCTGGGCGAAAGCCTCAAAAGGACAAGCGCCAGAATGAGAAAGATTTGCCGCAGGTCGCCCATCCTCGAACTTCCAAGACCGCCTCTCGCAAGCTGCCAGACCAAACTCGCAAAGTGAAGAAGGGCCGCGTGAATCCCGCAATCAGCAATTTCAAAAGTGGCCAAGAAACAGCTTCCTGTCCTAGCCCCCTAACCGAAAAAGTCACGACCTCTGACGATGGGGACCGAAAATCGACAAAAACTCGAGATTCCCTGAGTAGGACGATCAAAAATGCGTCAGAAACAAAAATTAATTTTATTTTTGATAATTTTAAGAAGATGGCTTGCTAAAAGCCGCGATTACGATAAAATTACAGAGATTATGAAAAATAGCAACAAATCACTACTACTTACGGGGGCGTTTTCCGCTCTGCTGGCCGTTCCCTCTTGGGGGAACTTCATTGAATCAGGATCGAGTGAAACGGTGCTGATCGATTTTGAACAAGGCTTCACTGATCTTCAGGAAGTTGGAACCATCGAAGCCTCAGGAGTCTTTGTGACTTTCGGGACGCTCAACGCCTCAGGTGGGGCCTACATCGCCGAAGTGGGCAGTAACCCCCGGACCGGCTTCGCTCCGGACGATCAGCCTTATGGCGGTGCCGGCGGCAACTTCTTCGTCACCGATGAGTCTGGCACAGGCCTGAAGGAAAAAGGTGATTTCACCATTCAGTTCTCCGAAGCCGTGCAAAATGTCACGCTCGACGCCTACGACTACCGCGATGACGGAGGCGCCAACCGCGGAGACACCGTTTCTTTTGATGCCTATGACGAATTCAATCAGCTGATCGGAAGCGATGTCTACACCATCACGGGCAAAGAAGTAGACGGCAACGTCATCACCTTTGGAGTCGAAGCCGCCGGCATTCGCCGGGTGGAACTGGTCCAAACCGGTGGAGACGTGGGCGCTGCGATCGACAACCTCTCCTTCGAAGTCTTTGGAGTGGACGTGGCCGCCGCCCCCGAACCTTCCGACATGGCCATGCTCATGCTCGGTGGAATGGGTCTCTTCTTCTGGCGCCGTCGCGCCTGATCTCTCCCAAGATCTCGTTCCAAGAAGCCAGCCTTCAGAAAGACCTCGCCCCTCTCCTGGGGCGGGGTTTTTTGTTTTCAGGGCACCGCATTTTCTCTTTCCCGAATCCCAGCCCGCCCTATAAGATGCCTTCCCGTGAGCTACCAGGTCTTCGCCCGAAAATATCGCCCCAAGACCTTCGCCGACGTCTTAGGACAAGACCACGTCGTGCAAACCCTTCGCAACGCCATTGAGCAGAATCGCATCGCACAAGCCTACCTCTTTGTGGGCCCCCGCGGCACTGGCAAAACCTCGACCGCTCGCATCCTGGCCAAGGCCCTCAACTGCCCGGGCGGGCCCCAGATTGACTTCGATCCCGAGGACGAAGTCTGCCGGGAAATCGCTGAAGGGCGCAGCCTGGATGTCTTGGAGATCGACGGGGCCAGCAACAACAGCGTGGATCAAATTCGCGACCTCCGGGAAACGGTCCGCTACGCCCCCTCCAGTGGAAACTTCAAGATCTACTACATCGATGAAGTGCACATGCTCACCACCCAAGCCTTCAACGCTCTCTTGAAAACCCTGGAGGAGCCGCCGCCGCACGTGAAGTTCCTCTTCGCCACCACCGAACCAAACAAAATCCTCCCCACTATCATCAGTCGCTGCCAACGCTTCGACCTGCGGCGCATCCCCACCCCCCTCATCGCCCGGCACCTCCTCGAAATCGCCCAGGCTGAAGGCATCACCCTCGAAGAAGCCGCCGCCTACGCCGTCGCCAAAGGGGCCGAGGGCGGCATGCGCGACGCCCAATCCATGCTGGACCAACTGGTCGCCTTCTGTGGCGATCACATCGCCGAGAACGACGTCCTCGAAATCTTCGGCTTCACCTCTCAGGAAAGCGTGGCCTCGCTCGTGGACTGCCTGCTCCAGCGACGAACCGCCGACGCCCTCCACCAAAGCAAGGCCTTTCACGAAAGCGGCAAGGATCTCTCACGCCTCTTGAGCGACCTCATTTCCCACCTGCGCGACGTCCTCGTCCAAAAAGTCGATCCTCAACACGAAGCGCCCGACCTCGCCCCCGAACTCCGCCAACATCTCGCCCGCCAAGCCGAGCAGATCTCGCAGGAAAAACTCCTCCATCTCCTAGACGTCCTCAGCGAAACGGAAACCCGTCTCCGCTGGGCCAGCCACAAAAAGCTCCACCTTGAAATGGGCCTCGTCCGTGCGGTGCAAACGCTCGACCAAGTCCGGGTCAGCGACGTCATCACCTTCCTTGATCGAGCCGCCGGAGGCCAAACCATCCCTCTCCCCGCGGCCGAACCCGCGCCCCCCGCCCCGAAAACCAGCTCCTCCTCCAGCCCTCTCGAGTCCACCGCCACCCAGACCCCCCCTCCCACAGCCACCACCCCAGCCGAAACGCCCTCCCCCGGGCCAGCACCACCGGCTGACAAGCCCAAAAAAGCAGCCCCCAAAAAGCCCGTGCCCGCCCTCGCGGGAACGCCCGAAGCACTCTGGCGGGCCGTCATCGGGCGCTTCAGTGCCGATGGAAAAGGCCTCATCGCCGAAGCGGCCCAAGCTGGCCAGCCCACGGACATCACCGCCGAACTGCTAGAAGTCTCCTTCCCAGAAAGCTACGACTTCCAAGTGCAAACCTTCATCGCGGCCAACCAAGACCAATTTGAAGCCCTTCTGCAAGAGTTCGGTGGCTCCCCTCGCAAGCTGGTCACCACCTTGAGCGCGGAAATCGCCCCCCCTCCTCCGCTGCCGGAAGAAGACCTCTTCGCGGCGGCCGCGCCTCCTGCCCCGCGCGAGGCGCAGACCGAATCCCCCTCCCAGAAAAAACAGGAAGCGGACGGGGCCAACGAGGAAGACTTCTACCAAGACCCCAAAATCGATTATGCCCTCAAGGAATTTGATGGGCGCCTCCGCAAAAGCTGAACTCGACTCCCTCCCCATGAACATCCAAAAAATGATGCAACAAGTCCAGCAAATGCAAAAAGACATGCAGACTGCTCAAGAAGGCCTCGCCCAGGAAGTGGTCGAGGCCAGCGTCGGCGGAGGGACGGTTCAAGTGACCGGCTCCGGGACCGGGGAAATCACGGGCATCAAAATCTCGCCTGAGGCCATCGACTCCGAAGACATCGAATTGCTCCAAGACCTGCTCCTAAGCGGCGTGCAACAGATCCAGAAAAAAGCCCGCCAACTGTCCCAAGAACGAATCGGGGACGCCGCCCAAGGCCTGCCCCTGCCCCCTGGGCTGGGTTTCTGAAAATCGGCTGCACCTTGGGCCACTAAGCGAACGCCATGCTCTCCTTACTTCGCTTTGCCATCCCGCTCTCGGCCCTGGCGCTCCACGCCCTCATCAGCTTTTGCTTCATCTTCCGACCGGACAAAGCGGCCGCCATCACCGTCTTTCCCCTGACAGTTTGGGTGCTGGCCGGAATCCTCCTTTGCCTCCTATCCGGGCTCCTTTTCAAAGGGCGTTTCGCCCTCGTAGTGGGCCTCATTTGGGTCGTGACCGGGGTGCTGGTGGCAGACGAGCGACATGGACTCGCGCGCCTCTTTCACGAGAAACCAGAGCCGGGCCCCGCCGCTCCCTTCGAAGGAAAGCCCGTCCTCCGCTGTCTCACCCTCAACTGCAAGGGTCGCAGCGCGCTCTCCTCCCAGGAAATCCTCGCTTGGAAGCCCGACATCGTCTTCCTCCAGGAACAACCCGCTCCTCAAGAACTCTCCCGCTTGGTCCGTGAACTCTTTGGAGGCGAGGGCGACTTCCGCACCACCGCCTACTGCGCCATCCTCTCGCGAGGGCGCATCTTTCAGGAAAAGCGGAGCGCTTCCCAGCGTCACCTCCAGGTCAAAACCCGCTTTCTCGATGGTCGCGAATATCATTTGGTCGCTCTTCACCTCCTCCCCGCCGTGACCGAGGTCAACCTCTTCAGCCTGGACACCTGGCGAGCGCACTACCGGAATCGCCTCGTCCGCAGCGAGCAAGTCCGCACCCTGGCCCGGGAGCGTCTGGAATTCAGCGGTGGCCTGCCCTGTCTCTTGGGAGGCGACTTCAATGCCCCGGCAGGCGACCGGGCCATGGACGCGCTCAACCCGCATTTCCAAGACGCCTACCCCCTCGCCGGCACCGGCTGGCCCAACACCTTCAGCAACCAACTCCCCCTCCACCGCATCGACCAACTCTGGCTCACCCCGGAGCTTCGCCCCGTGAGACAGAGAACCGTCCGCACCCAGGAATCCGATCACCGCATGGTCGTTCTCGACTTCCTGGACCCCCGCGAGCAACCGCAAGCCGAGCCCCCCACGGCCTTCTAATACCAAGCTGCAGAATTGGCTGGTAGAATGGCCGAGTGGATTTCGGGCCAGACCAAGGCGCGACAAGGGCGCGGTGCAGGCACCGTAACCGAGGAGCAACGCAAGGCTGGCTCGAAAGACACCGGCTCTTCCTTCCCCGCGCTTCAGCGCCTCTTCCCCACATCACCTTCCCTCCATTCTACTAGTGAATTCTGGAGCTTGGTATAAGGGGGGCACTCCACACCAGACCACTGCCGCTCCCCTCGCGTCCGCGTAAAAACCGCCCAGCCTCGGTGGGCCGGGGGGGGGGGGGCGGGGGGGGGGGGGGGGGGGGGGGGGGGGACACAACACCCACCCCCCCCCCCCACCCCCCCCCACCAAACCAGGAAAGAGAGAACCCCAACAAAAAAAAAAAAACCCCCCCCCC
>JBCCJK010000037.1 GCA_039027815.1 Verrucomicrobiota bacterium | reverse complement strand
GACTGAGCTAAAAAAGGCGATTCTGAACTACCTCGAAAAACACAATCAAGACCCTCGCCCTTTCCGTTGGACCGCAACCCCAGAAGAAATCCTCTCCAAAGTCAGTTCAATTTGCAAAAGACTTTCCTAACGGGACACTAGTGTCCCGATCGATCCTTCTACCAAACTTCGAGCGACCAGCCTCAAACCCCACTCGAAAAGAGATCATAGGTCCGGCCTCCCACCTTATCGGCATAATTGAGGTAAGCCCGATTGGCCACCGCGTAGCCCGCTGGGGTGGGGTAGTGGCCCGTGAAATACCAATCGCCACAGGGGGGATCGATGCTGGCCGCCAGATTCTCAATGCTCTGGTAGACAATCTCAATCTCCCCCTTCCAAGCGCTGTCAGTCGGCCTGACCAGTTGGGCGATTTGCTGGGAAATCTCCTCTGGGCTGAACGGCTCATAAATGCGCTGCACGCAGTTGCCCATTTCAGAGACGGGCTTGCGCAACTCTTCGACACAGGCCTCCCGCACCTCTTCCAAGACCCGGTTTCGCCCTCGGCTTTTGAGCAGTTCGACCGCGGCTTGGAAGGCGATGAATTTGCCTAGTTCTGACATATCGATCCCATAGCAATCCGGATAGCGGATCTGAGGAGCGGTCGAGGCAATCACGATCTTCTTGGGATTGAGTCGAGCCAGGATATGCAGAATGGACTTCCGCAAGGTGGTCCCTCGCACAATGGAATCGTCCACCACCACCAGATTGTCCTTCGCTTGGACCACTCCGTAAGTGACGTCGTAGACGTGACTCACCAATTGGTTGCGCCCGCTTTCCTGGCTGATGAAGGTGCGCAGCTTGATGTCTTTGTGCGCGATCTTTTCCCCCCGCGGCCAGTTGGCCATGATGAGTTCGTCGAGCGTTTCGTCGATGTTTCCCTCATTCAGGCTCCCCGCCAGAATGGCCCTCCGGAGCTTCTCTCGGACCTGCTCACGGCGGTACTCCCGCAGGCCATGCATGAGACCGTGGTAAGCCACTTCGGCCGTGTTCGGGATGAAGCTGAAGACGGTGTTTTCCAAGTCATCCCCGACTGACTGGATGATCTGGGGAACGAGCTTTTGCCCCATGCGCTTGCGTTCGCGGTAGATGATGGGGTCATTCCCCCGGGAAAAGTAAATCCGCTCGAAGGAACACGGGGCGAGGGCCTTTTCTTCGTTGAAACGGTCCAGCGAAATCTCGCCGCTCGCTTTGATGGCGAAGACATGGCCCGGGGGCAGGCCCCTCACCTCTTCCTGGCTCACCCCGAAGACGGTCATAAGCGGCACGCGCTCCGAGGCGAACGCCACCAACTCCTCATTCTGGATGTAAAAGCAGGGACGAATGCCATTGGGATCCCGCATCACAAAGACATCGCCATTCCCGACCGTGCCTGCGATGGCATAGCCGCCATCCCAGTATTCGGCCGAAACGCGGGCCAGCCGCTGGAGATCCAGCTCGTGGGAGATGCCCAAGGGGATCTTTTCGCCCGGCAGGCCTTCGTCCCGCAAGCGATGGTAAATGGCATCGTGCGCCTCATCCAGATGGAAGCCGATTTCTTCCAAGACCGTTTGGGTGTCGGTGCCAAAGACCGGGTGCTGGCCCCGGCGCACCATCAGGCGATTGAGCTCGCCGGCGTTGGCCATATTGAAATTGCCCGCCACCATCAGGCTCTTGGTGGCCCAGTTGCTCCGGCGGATGTAAGGGTGGCAGGAGCCCTCTTCAAAGGCGCCGGACGTGCCATAGCGGAGGTGCCCCAGTAGGATCTGCCCGCCAAAGTCAAAATGCTCTTTGATCGTCTCAGGCTTGGCCTCATCGATGATTTGGGCCCGCCGCAATTCCTGGTAGGTCTTTTGCGGGCCTCGAAACACCTTGGAAAGCGAATTCGCTTTCGAGGAATTGCGTTCTCGAAACAAGTAGGGCTGCCCATGGGCCGTATTGATTTTGCAGCACCCGATCCCCGCGCCATCCTGACCCCGGTTGTGCTGCTTCTCCATCAGGAGGAAGAGCTTTTGGAAGCCGTAGAGAGCAGTCCCATACTTCTGCTGGTAGTATTCCAAGGGCTTGCGCAGACGGATCAGCGCCACGCCGCATTCATGTCCGATGGGATCGCTCATGGGGAGGAGAGGGGTTTTAGGAATCGATGGCGATGGCCACCCGCGGTCGCTCGGAAGACGGGCGCACCATACGCCCCACCATCCTGCCTGCCGGATCCAAGTGGGTCAGTTTTTCGGCTTCGGCTTCTGGGAGAATCGCGACCCATCCGATGCCCATATTGAAAGTCCAAAAAGCATCATCGCCGTCCACCTGGCTCAGCACCTTGCCGACCGCCCCTTTCTCCCACCTCGGAATGGTCAACTCCGCGGCCAAGCCCTCCGGAAAGAGCCGCTCCAAGTTCTCGGGCAAGCCCCCGCCGGTGATGTGGGCATAGCCCTTGGGCCGGACACCGATCTCGCGAATGGCAGCCACCACATCCCAGTAAAGCCGGGTCGGGGCCAGCAGCTCCACGATTTCATCGTCCGAAAAGGCCTCCGCCTTCTCCCGGAGCACGCGTCGAATAAGGCTCCAGCCATTGGCATGAAAGCCATCGCTGGGGAAGCCCACCAAGACATCGCCCTCTGCAATCTGAGACGGATCCAGCAAGTCCTCTTTCTCGGCCGCCCCAATGCAGAACCCGGCCAACTCTGCCAAGCCTTCCGGCACCATCCCCGGCATCTCGGCCGTTTCTCCCCCCGCCAGAATGCAGCCGCACTCCTCGAGGTATTCCGCCATCCCCGCCACCAAGCGCGTCAGAATCGGTTTCTCCAACTTCGCCACCCCGAGGTAATCCAGAAAGAGCAGCGGGTCCCCCCCCGTCGTGAGGATGTCGTTCACGCTCATGGCCACCAGATCCTTGCCAGCGGTTTCCAGCAGATCATGCTTGAGGAGCAGCTCGAGCTTGGTGCCCACCCCATCGCAGCCTGTCACCAGCACGGGGTTTTGGTAGCCGCTCAAGTCGTAACTGGCCGCAAAGAGGCCGAAGGCTCCGAAAAGCTTGCGACGCCCCTCGGTCCGCGCCCGGAGTTCATCGATGTCGTGCACAAACTCGGCCGCCGCTTGGATATCAACGCCGGATTCCTTGTAGGTCAGCTTTTTACTCATGAGGTGGGGGAAAGCAGGTGCTGGTAGATCGATTGGAAAAAAGAATAGCCCGTACCGCGCTCGCCCTCGCCTTGCCAATCGGGATCATAATGATGGCGGCGATGGAGAAAGCGCTCCGGGTGAGGCATGAGCCCCAGCACCCGCCCGGTCTCATCTTGCAAGCCCGCGATGGCCGCCGCCGAGCCATTGAAGTTCTCAGCGTACGTCAGGGCGATGGCTCCCGCATCCCGCAGTTCTTGCACCGCTCGCTCGCTCACAAAGCGTCCTTCGGCGTGGGCCACAGGAAGCTCCAACTCCCGGGGCACCCCTTGCAAAAAAGGACTCTCGGGTGCTTCCACTCTCAAACCCGCCCAGCGACAGACAAACCGACCCGAACTGTTGTCAATGAGGCTGCCCCCGGGGAGCAGCCCCGTTTTCGTGAGAATCTGGAAGCCATTGCAAATGCCGAGAAGGCACCCCCCTGCCGCCACGAACTCCTTCAGGGCCCCGCCCACTTTCTCTTCCAGCCGCAGCTGGGCCAAGCGACCTGCCATGATGTAGTCCCCGTAGCTGAAGCCACCCGAAAAGAGCACCAGATCCGCTGGCTCCAGATGCCGGGGCGTCAGCTCGGCCGTGGGCAGCAAGGTGGTGCCAAAGCCGACCAGCTCCAAGGCGCGGCGGGTTTCGGCATCGCAGTTCGTTCCGGGGAACTTCAATAGTAGCGCTTGAGGCCGCTTTTCCATAGTGCTTTGAGATCGCTGAGAGATTCGCGCAGGAGGGGGGTCTCGCCCTGGGTCACGACCAAATCGGCATGCTGACTGCGAGCCTGCCCTAAAAGAGCGAACGGATGATCGGAAAAGACCGCCAAGACATCCGGCACCTTCTCCGGGGAGATTTCCAAAAGAATGCGGGAAGGCGTTTCCGCGAAAAGCCGGGCTAGAGCAGGCACCTCGCCCCGGACCGGGAGCGCCTCCAGATCGATTTCCAACCCCCCCTTTCCTGAGAAGCCCATTTCGGCCAAGGCCGTCACCAGTCCTCCCTCCGAGCAATCGTGGGCGCTCAGAAAGAGCCCGTTGCGACGCGCCTCATGAAAGTCCCGGTAGCTGGCCATAGCGGCCCCGGCCTCGGTCGCCGGGACGGGCTGCACCCCCAACTCCGCCCGACGGGCCAAGACACTCCCGCCCAGTTCCCCGGTCGTGGCCCCGAGAATACCGATGACCGAATCGGCCCGGCGCAGGGAAGAGCCCAGGATGTGATCGAGATGGTGCACGATGCCAATTCCGCTCGCCAAGAGGGTCGTGGGGATGGAGATCGAGCCGTCTTCGGTTTCAAAGAAATTGTAGAACGAGTCTTTCCCCGAAATGAAAGGCGCTCCAAAAGCTACCGCCGCGGCCGACATGCCTTTGACGCACTCCACGAGGGCTCCCAGTTCCCGGGGGTCGTCTGGATTGCCCATACAGAAATTGTCGAGCAGCCCGATTTCATCGGGATCGGCCCCCACCAGGACCAACTGGCGCACGCACTCGTCCACGGTGGCCGCCCCCATGGCAAAGGGGTCGGTCTTGCCCCACTCCGGAAGAATCCCCAGACTGATGGCAGCCGCCTTGTCGTGAAAGCCGAGATCGATGACACTGCCATCCTGCGGGGCGTCCCCCTGGGCGCCAGCCAAGGGCTTGAGCAGGGTATGGCCCATGACCTCGTGGTCATACTCGCGAATGATGGGCGAGCGGGAGCAGACATTGAAATCACCCAACACCTCCCGCAAGAGCGGACCAGCCTGGCCCACCTCAGGCAGGGAAAGCGGGGTGGGCTCGGGAATGGACCACTCCGTCACGAAGGACCGCCTGGGGGCATCGTGGAGATCGCCACAACGCAGCTCACACACCATCACGCCATGGTGAGTCACCTTGAGAACGCCCGAGCCATCCGCCTCCCCTAAGACGCTCAATTCGGTCTCGTAGCGATCTGCGATTTCTTGCAGACGGGCCACCTTTTCCGGTTCGGCGGCCATGACCATTCGCTCCTGACTTTCGCTCAGGAAAATCTCCCAACTGGTCAGACCCGGTGCCTTGAGCGGGCAATTCTCCAGGTAAATGGACCCCCCGCACTCGCTCAGCATCTCTCCGGCCGCGCTCGAAAAGCCTCCCGCCCCGCAATCGGTGATGAAGTCGATCAAGCCCTCATCGCGTGCTTCTAAAATGAAATCCCCGACCTTCTTTTCCTCAATGGGATTGCCGATCTGCACCGCCTGCTGGTCCTCCTCGTGGGAACCGGTCGTGAGCGAGGCCGAGGAAAAGGTGGCTCCTTTCAGACCGTCTTTCCCGGTCCGCCCGCCGGCCGCCAAGACCTTCATGCCCGCCTTGACCTCCTTGGGGATATCCCGGATCGGAATGACCCCGGCCGTCCCGCAGTAAACCAGAGGATTGTAAATGTAACAGTCGTCGAACTGAATGGCGCCTGAAACGGTGGGAATGCCCATGCGATTGCCGTAATCGCGCACCCCGCGCACCACTCCCCGCATCACGCCCAAAGGATGAATGACGTCCTGTCCCTTGATCTGCTCCGGGGGCGTGTCGGGTTGCCCAAAGCAAAACACATCCAGCGAAGCAATCGGCTTGGCCCCCTTTCCCGCGCCGAGAATGTCCCGAATGACACCACCTAAGCCGGTGTTGGCACCCGCGTAGGGCTCGATGGCGGAGGGGTGATTGTGCGTTTCCGCTTTCAGGCAGACGGCGGTCTCTTGGTCGACTCTGATGAAGCCGGCATTGTCCACGAAAGCCGAAACCACCAAGCCGGGCTTCTGCGCCATGATGCGCTCGGTCGGGTCTTTGATGAAGGTCTTGAAGAGACCGTCGATGACTTCCCTGCCCGCAGGCGTGCGGTGCTCGATTCGCGCTCCGAAAATCCGGTGCTTGCAGTGCTCGCTCCACGTTTGGGCGATCACTTCCAGCTCCACATCCGTCGGTTCGCGACCCTCCTTCTGGAAGTAGGCCTGGATGACGAGCATGTCCTCGCGCAGGAGGGACAGCTTGCGTTCCCGACTGAGCGCCTCCAAGGCGTCGGGATCGAGATCGAGGAGCGGAAGGGACTGGAAACTCGCTTGGCTGGTTTCGGGCACGGGAGATCAGGCGGTAGCGGTCGCGATCGACCAAGAATGGATGGCAGGATTGCAAATGTCTCGGACGAAAGGCGTCTCCTCGACCGAGTCCCCGAAGACATAGACCCGCGTAGCCAGTCGCAAGCCCTCCAAAGCGAAAGGCTTCTCGGTCAAATTCCGGTAGTAGCTCAGAATGGCCTCTTTCTCCAAATCGAGCGCACCCGCCTTCATTCCGTAATCGAGAAAGAACTTGGCCCCCGCCACCAAGGGCCGCCCGTCCCAGCCCACCTCCTGACTGACAGGGTCCACCAGCACCTTGCGGACAAAGTTCTGGGCCGCCTCCAGCTGGCCCGCAAAGTCAAGATGGTAGAGGCGGCTTTGGAGGACCGAGGCCTCGTAGGAGAGCGGCGCATAAAGGAGCTGCGAGGCATCCTCCGGCTCTTGGTAGCGGCTTTTGACCTCAACTCGCAGTTCCATCCTTTAACACGGTTTGCAGGCGACGAAGCACCTCGCGGTAGCTTTCCATGACCCCGCCGAGATCGCGTCGGAAGCGGTCCTTGTCCATCTTCTCATTGGTTTCCAAGTCCCACAGGCGGCAACCATCCGGGCTGATCTCGTCCGCCAACACCATTCGGGATGGATCCTCAGCCAAGCGACCAAACTCCAGCTTGAAATCGACCAGCCGCAGGCCCGCCTTGGCAAAAAGCTCGCTTAAAATCTCGTTCACTCGCAGAGCCGCCTCGCGCAGAAAAGCCAAATCCTCCGCCGTGGCCAGGCCCAGCTCGCGAATGTGATCGTCATTGAGAAGGGGATCGCCCAACTCATCGCTCTTGTAGGAAAATTCCACCGTGGGCGCGGAGAAAGGCCTGCCCTCTTCCACGCCATATTTCCGGCTGAAGCCGCCCGCCGCCACATTCCGCACGATGACCTCCACCAGAAGGATCTCGACCTTCTTCACGATGACCCGCGTCTCATCGACCGAGCGGACCAAGTGGTGTTCGATTCCGCGCTTTCCCAAAAGCTCAAAAATCAGGAGACTGATGGCGGTGTTGAGGAGGCCCTTCTCCTCGAACTCGGCCTTTTTCTTCCCATCGAAGGCCGTGGCATCGTTCTTGAACTCCATCAGGAGTTCGTGGGGGTGGTCGGTCGCGAACAAGCGCTTGGCTTTCCCTTCGTAGATGGCCTCCATTCGCGATAAGGTGTTCTCAATCAAGCGCTCCCCAAGCGAAGTGCCCGCACCGTCGCCAGCGCTTCCATGAAGAAATGGTTTCACAGAGGGGAAGCGCTGACTATGCTGGGCCGCCCTCATCGGTCAAGCGGAACGCCCATGAAATCTGACGCCTCCTCTGCCACCTTGCGCCTGCCTCTCGGGCTGCGTCTGGCAGCCGCCACCTACCCTCTCCTCCGCTCCTTGCTCTTCCGCTGGGACGCGGAAACCGCGCACGTCCAGACCCTCCGCTGGCTCTCCCTGGCCGGGAAAACCGGCCTGCTTCGCTCGCCTCGCAGGCTCCCGGGCCGACCCGTCGAATGCATGGGCCTGACCTTCCCGAACCCCGTGGGCCTGGCCGCCGGCTTGGACAAAGATGCGGAAGCCGTAGAAGGCTTTGGCGCGATGGGCTTTGGCTTCCTTGAGGTCGGCACCCTCACTCCCCAGCCTCAAGCAGGCAATCCCCCGCCCCGCCTCTTCCGCCTCCTTCCCGAAGAGGCCATCATCAACCGGATGGGCTTCAACAACCACGGAGTGGACGCGGCAGTCGCTCGTCTCCAAAGGCACCGCTACACCGGCGTCCTCGGGGTCAACATCGGCAAGAACAAAGCCACTCCCAACGAGCAAGCCTTCCATGATTACCTCTACTGCTTGGAGGCGGCCCACCCCGTGGCTGATTACCTGGCAGTCAACTTCTCCTCGCCCAACACCCCAGGCCTGCGCGAACTGCAAGGTCGCGAGGCCCTGCTCCGGCTGGTCGGCGGACTGCGCAAACGCCTCGACGCCCTCAACCAAAGCTCCCAGCGCTCGGTCCCCTTGGCGGTCAAAATCGCGCCCGACCTGAGCGATGACGAGATCGCGACCGTCGCCCACGCCCTCAAGGAAGCCGGCGCGGACGGCGTCATCGCCACCAACACCACCCTCGCCCGAGAGGCCATCTCGGGGAACCCGCTGAGCGGCGAGGCGGGTGGACTGAGCGGCCGACCCCTGACCGAACGCGCCACCGAAGTCATCGCCTGCCTCCGCCACCACCTCGGCCCGGACTTCCCCCTCATCGGCGTCGGAGGCATCCTGAATGGTTCCGATGCCCGGGCCAAACAAGAGGCCGGGGCCCATCTGATCCAACTCTACACCGGATTCATCTACCGCGGGGCAGCCCTCGTCAAAGACTGCCTCCATCACCTGGCTTGACCTAAAGAAATCCAGCAGGAGGCATCCTGGTTCGATTCTCTTCCCTTCTTATACCAAGCTGCAGAATTGGCTGGTAGAGTGGCCGAGTGGATTTCGGTTCACTCGTCGAGCTCCTCCACCACCCAGACCCCCGCCTCTCGCCGAAGAATCCTCACTTCAGCTCCCTTGGCAGCCAAGCGCCCCTTGGTGGTGGCGTCCAGAATCTCATTGTTCCAAGCGATCTTGCCCGCCGGACGCAAATCGGTCTGGGCCACGGCCACCTTTCCCTTGGGCGACTCCTCTGGCTGGGTCTCCAGAACGGCCGCCGCCGAGCCCCCGCCCGCGACCGCCGATTCCAGCGTCATCCAGCTTCCAAAGACCCGTGTCTTCGGCAAGTAGCGCATCAAGACCAAAATCAAAATGAGGCCGCCTAAAAGTCCCAGCGAGAGTTGCACCATCGGTCCACGAAGTGCCTCAAAAATCTGGCCCACCCCCAGCTCCTCCTGACCGGGAAGCTTCTCCAAATCTACCCGATCCACCATGGCCGTGAGCAGGGAACCAATGACACAAAGCATCCCGACAATGCCAGGAATGAGGAAGCCAGGAAGCAGGAAAAACTCCACAATCAAGAGCACCACCCCGACCCCAAAGACAAAAGCCAATTCCCATCCACCGAGCTTGCCCGCCACCCCGGTCGCAAAGAAAAGCGTGCCGAAAGCCAGCAGCGAAATCGCCCCCGCCACCCCAAAGCCCGGGGCCTGCGCCTCCGTCCATGCGGCCGCGATTCCCACCAGAATCAGAATGGCCGCGTAGTTGGCCACGATTTGTGCGAAAAGCTCAAAGCCCAAAGGCTTGGCCTCGACCGTCTCCGCCTCCATCCCCTCCAGCGCCAACAGCTCCTCCAAATCGGCCACAATCCCAGCCGCCAGCAGCGGTTCGCCGCTCGCATTTTCCTCGACCGCCTGTTGCGGGGACAGGCCCAGCAGCGTCTCCTCATCGTCGAGCACTTCCCCGTTCCACTCAAAGGTCGCACTCGGGATCATCATGGCCCGGACAATGGCCGCGCGGCGCTCGCCTCCTTTCTCGAGGGCGACACTCTCCATCATAGGAAGGAAGGCCGCCTCCACCTTCTTCTTCATCATGCCCTCGATTTCCCCAGCCGAACTCACGATCCCGGCCGCTCCGATGGAGCCAGCCGGGGCCATGTAAATGCGGTCGCAAGCGCAGGCAATGAGCGCACCGGCCGAGATGGCGCGCGTGTTGACATAGCCAATCAAAGGCATGCTCATATCGAGCATTTCCTCCATCATGATGCCGGCCGTCTGCCAAGCATCGCCCCCCGGGGTGTTCAGCTCGAACACCACCATGGCGGCTTTCTCCTCTTCGGCCCGCTGGAGGGTGCGCCGCATGAACTCAAAGCGAGGGCCATTCACCAAATCGTTCTCCCCTACGGGAATGACGACCACCTTGCCGACATAGCTCTCCTCCTCACTCCGGCCGAAGATCTTCTTGGTGGGCTTGGACTCGCCCTGCTCCCTTGCTTGGGCCACCTCTTCCTCCTCCGTTTCCACCGCCAC
This sequence comes from Verrucomicrobiota bacterium, assembly GCA_039027815.1. Classification (NCBI taxonomy): domain Bacteria; kingdom Pseudomonadati; phylum Verrucomicrobiota; species Verrucomicrobiota bacterium. The sequence continues at coordinate 17,640 of JBCCJK010000037.1, read as the reverse complement.
CATCTTCCTCCTTTTCTCCTCCGTGCCCGACCGATCCCGGGCCGCCAAAAAGTCCTTCCACCCCTCTCGGTCCACCATCACAAAATCGCTCGGGAGACCGGCCTCTTGCAGAAGTCCCTCCAAACTTTTGGCGACCCCATTGGCCAGCAAAGGCGCACCCTCCACCTCCATCGTAGCCTCGGCCGCGGAGAGGGCCAGCAGGCTCCCCTTGGCGGACAGCACCTCTCCTGAGGGCAGGGCAAACTCCATTTTGGGATCGAGGAAAGCTTGCGCCAACTTAGGGTCGCGTTCCTTGTATCCCGCAATCGCGCGAACCTTGGCCAAGGTCACATCGCTCACCCCCGTCTCAGCCAGCACCTGGTCTTCCGCCTCCTCGGCCACCTTCACCAGCTGCTCCCCGCCGATGACCCCGAGCGGCCCGAGGTAAATCTGATCGCAGCCCAGTGCAAAGAGGGCCCCCGGACCGACCGCCTCGCTCGGAATCCAGGCCACCGTCGTGACCTCGGACTCGGCCACCGTCGAGAGGACGCGACTGACCTCATCATAGGAGCCTTGCTTGGCCTCGATTTGAAAAATCACCGCCGGCAGCTTCTCCTCCTGGGCCCGCGTCAGCACTTTCTCGATGAAGCGGAGTTTGGCCCCGTTCTTCAAAAGCGCGTCCTCCACCTTGACCACCAAAACCTCGGCCCCGGCCGACGGGAAAACCGAGCCAAAAACAAGGGACAAAGCGAAGCAGAGGGTTCTCATATTTGGCAAACGCGGCGTTTCACAGTAGATACGCTGGCTACCGAAATTTGCGACCGCAATCCCTTCGGAGCGCGAGGCCATGGGACGCATCACGCAGGACAGTATCGACCAAGTCTTGGCGGAGACCGATATCGTGGACGTCGTGGGAGAACACGTCCAACTGAAGCGCTCGGGAGGCAACTACACGGGGCTTTGCCCCTTTCACGACGAGCGGACCCCCTCCTTCAACGTCAGTCCCAGCCGCCAAATCTACAAATGCTTCGGCTGCGGGGCGGGCGGGAGCGCCTTCAAATTTCTCATGGAATTCCATCGCATCCCCTTCCCGGAAGCGGTCAAGCGCTTGGCGGACAAGGCTGGCATCACCCTGCGAGAGGAGGCCGGCAGCGGGGACGAGGACAAGACCGCCCAACGGCGGGCCGCTGCCCTCGAGGTGCTGCAAGCGGCCGCCGCCTTCTTCCACCAACTCCTCCTGAAATCGCCGGAGGCCGCGGAAGCGCGCGCCTACCTGAAAAGCCGCGGCCTCAACAGCGAAATAGCCCGCCGCTGGCAGCTAGGCTACGCGCCTCCCGAGTCCGAATCTTTTCTCGCTTGGGCCCGCAGCCAAAAATTCAAAGCACGCCAGCTCATCGACGCCGGCTTGGCGGCCCTCAAAGACGAAGCCCAGCCCAAAGGCGGCCTCTACGCACGCTTCCGCGACCGCATTCTCTTCCCCGTGAGCAATGACTATGGGGACACCATTGCTTTCAGCGGTCGACTCCTCGATCCCAACGCCAAAACCGCCAAATACCTCAATTCCCCCGAAACCGTCCTCTTCGAGAAGAGCCGCACCTTCTACGCCCTGGACCGGACCAAGCGCGCCATCTTGCGAGAGAAGGCAGTCCTGGTCTGCGAAGGCCAGCTCGACCTCATCACCTGCGTGGAACACGGCATCGAAAACGTCGTCGCCCCCCTCGGCACCGCCTTCACCGAGCAACACGCCCGCATCCTTCGTCGCCACGCCGAGCGGATCCTCCTTTGCTACGACTCGGACGCGGCGGGACAAAAAGCCGCCGAGCGGACCTTCCGGCAGTTGGCTGCCTTTGGCTGTGAAGTGCGTCTGGTCCGTCTTCCAGCGGGAGAAGACCCCGACTCCCTCATCCGCTCCCAAGGACCCGAAGCCTTCCGGGGCTTGCTCGAGTTCGCCCAGGAATTCCTCACTCATCGCATCCACGAACTGCGGGAAGAATTCGCCATCGACACCGCCAGCGGACGCATGCAAGCCGCTCGCTTGCTCGCCGGAAGCATCTCCGCCTACACCGAGAACATTGCCCTGGAGGCAGCCGTCGACCAAGCGGCCTCCTCCCTTCGCCTCGCCCGAGAGGACCTTCTCCGACTCGTCCACCAGGAGCAAAAGCGCCCTCTCCGCCGGGAAACGACCTCCGGCGCGGACGGCCCGACCGAGGCCAGCCGCTCTTCGCTTCTCGACCTCGTGCGACAAAATCGAGCCCTCGCTAGACTCTGTCTCGCCTGCATCACGAGCGACCAACTCCGAGCCCAAGTGCGCGACTCCTTAAGCGCCGAAAGCTTTCCTCAAATCGAAGGGGGAGAACTCCTCTCCCAGTTAGCGAGCAGCCAAGTGGCCTTGGAAGAGCCCGGAGCCATCTCTCAAGTGCTCTCCCGGCTCAGCGGGGAGATGAGCGACTGGCTGAGCCAAGCGCTCTTCGAGCAAGAGCAGACCTTGACCGCGCCGGAAGTAGGCAGCGCTTTGAAAGCCGTTCGAAGAGACCTTCTGGCTCGTCGCATCGCGGAAGAGAAAGGTCGCTTGGCCTCGAGCGACCTTCCGGCACACGAGGTGCTCTCCATTCAAAAGGAAGTCCTTGACCTTCAGCAGCAGCTAAGAAAACTTGGAGCTTCTTCCTCTCTCTAATCTCCCTCCGCATCCAACCATGGCCAACTCTAAGGCTGCCAAAAAAGCCTCTTCAGGTCCTCGTGCGCCCAAAAAGGCCAAAAAGAAAACCCAGGGCAAAGCTGCTAAAAAAGGAGCACGCAAAAAAGAGCCCTTTCTCCCAGCCGACGAAGAGACCCTCAAGACGAAAATCCGTCACCTCGTCAAGTTGGCAAAGGAGCAGGGCTACCTCACCTTTGATGACCTGGGAGAAAGTCTCTCCGACTTCGATTACACCCCGGACCAGATCGATGAAGTCTACTCTCGGCTCCAAAGCATGGAGTTCCAGATCATCGACGCCGCGCGGGTAGACAGTCTCAAAAAACCAGCCAAAGCCGCCCCCGCCGAGAAAGCCGCCGAAGAAGGGGAGGACGAGGAGGAAGAAGACGAGAGCAAGAACTCCTCGCTGGACGTCCTTGATGATCCCGTCCGGATGTATCTGAAGCAGATGGGGCAGGTGCCGCTCTTGAGTCGGGAAGAAGAAGTGGCCATCTCCAAGCGGATCGAGAAGGCCAATAATGAAATCCGGCGTTGCATCTACCGCTACGGCTTCATCGCCCAAGCCCACTTGTCGATCGCCAGCAAGTTGATCGATGGCAGCGAACGCTTTGATCGCATCATTCAGGATAAGAAGGTCGAGAATCGGGATCGCTACGTCCGCTCTCTCAAGCCACTCATTGAAAACTTGCAGCAGGTCATCTCAGAATGCTCCCAGACCTTCGCCAAACTCAATCAAAAGCCGACTGAAAAGAAGTTTGCCGACTTCGATGAAAAACTGACCGCCCTCCCCAAACTCTACAACAAGCTCTACCTCAAGCCCTCGGTTCTCGAAGAGCTGATCGAAGTCTGCGACGTCTTTCACAACAAAGTCGGCGATTGCCTGGCGCGGGACTGTTCCGAGCTCGAGCGCGAGGACCTGGAGTCCCAGGCCTGGGTCGATTTGGATGGCTTCCTGGAAAGCCACGCCGAGCTGAAATCCTGGGCCAACGAAGCCTCCAAGGCCCGCACCGAAATGGTGGAAGCCAACCTTCGCTTGGTCATCTCCATCGCCAAGAAATACACCAACCGCGGGCTCTCCTTCCTCGACCTCATTCAAGAGGGAAACATGGGTCTGATGAAGGCCGTCGAACGCTTCGAATACAAGCGCGGCTACAAATTCTCGACCTACGCCACCTGGTGGATTCGCCAAGCCATCAGCCGCTCCATCGCGGACCAAGCCCGCACCATCCGGATCCCCGTCCACATGATCGAAACCATCAACAAGCTCATGCGGGTGCAAAAGCAGTTGGTGCAGGAATTTGGACGCGAACCCACCCCGGATGAGCTGGCCGAGGAAATCAAGCTCCCGGTCGAACGAGTCAGCGCGGTCATGAAAATGGCCCAACAACCGGTCTCCCTGCACGCTCCAGTCGGCGATGGGGAGGACAGCAGTTTCGGCGACTTTCTCGAAGACAAGTCCATGGATACCCCCATGGAAATCGCCTCGGCTGCCGTGCTGAAAGACAAAATCCGCGAAGTGCTCGACACCCTCTCCGATCGCGAGCGAGATGTCCTCGAGGAGCGCTTTGGCCTCAAGGACGGCTACGCCCGGACCTTGGAAGAGGTCGGGAAGCGCTTTCAAGTCACCCGCGAAAGAATCCGGCAAATCGAAGCCAAGGCCCTTCGGAAAATGCGACACCCCACCCGCATCCGTCTCCTGGAAGGCTTTCTCGATCTCGAGCAGATCTGACGCAACTTTTCCCCCTGGGGAACGTTTCCCCTCTCGTCATGGACCGACCCACCCGCCACGCCTCCGACGCTCCCGCTCCTCTCGAAGAGGATCGCGTCTGGGATTTGTTAGAAAAAGCGCCGCCTCGTCGGGCCAGCCCTGCTTTTTCCCAAAAAGTCCTGCGTGCGGTTCGCCAGCAAGAAGCCGCGCCCTCTCGCTGGGTGGAGCTGGGAAAATTCTTTCTCCGTCCGGCAGCCCTCGTGGGAGCGGCAGCAGTTCTTTTAGGGATGTTCTTTCTCAGTCAAACCGTCCCCTCGTCTCAAGAGACGCCCCCTTTGGCAAAAGAAACCAGCCCAGGAGATTCCCCCACCCCGGTTCTCCTGCCACCCAACCCGGAAGAACCGGCCGCGGACAGCCTCCCCGAGGAATTCCAGCAACTGGCACTGGTCGATCAAATCACCACCTCGTCCGATTTCTCGGACCTGGACGAAGGCATTCTCGTGGCCCTGTTGTTCTAGGACCACCCCCACTTTTCGCCAAACTTCCAAAGACTGCCTCAAAAAAAGGGCCTCGGCTTTCACCGAGGCCCCTCTGGACAAAAGTCTTAGGTAGCAAGAGCTCAGCCCAATTTGGCGAGAATGGCTTCCAACAACTGATTGTTCTTGGTCAGGAGAGCCCGATTTTCGGTCAGCAGGGAGTTGTTGGTCGCGAGCGACTCGGCATTGGCTGCCAGGGTGGACTTGTTTTCGACCAAGGTCGCTTTGTTTTCGGCCAACATTCCATTGTTGGAAGAAAGAGCGGCCTTGTTCTCCGACAAAGTCGCTTTGTTCTCTGCCAGCGTGGCCCCGTTGCTAGCCAGGGTGGCCTTGTTCTCGACAATCACCGACGAATTCTCCACCAACTTGTCAGAGTTGGCAGCGAGGACGGCCTTGTTTTCTTTCAGGATGGAGTTGTTTTCTTGAACGAGTGTTTCTGTGGACATAAACCTTCCCCCTACCCTCTGGATCACTCTCCGCATCTGGAGGCGACTTATCGCCCGAGAAATCAGTTCATTGGCTCTATGAAAGGCATTCAAGACCTCCCCCCAGGATTGATTTGCATGGTGAGAACCCTCCAAAAAAGCGCCGGCCAGGGCGCGAATCCGGCCCGGAAAAAAGTCAGGGAGGCAGTGAATTCTCGATTGCGTCTTTCCAAGCCTCTGGGCCAGGTTACCCCTCTCAAACGGCCCTGGTTCCCGCTTGGCTCGGAGAGGGGGTCTGACCCCATCAGACACTTCTTCGAGCAGGCCAACCGGCTTCTCTTCACCCAACTCATCCCAGACCACTACCCCTCCCCAAATCATGCGTCCCGTCACTCTCTTCACCGGCCAATGGGCCGACCTCCCCGTGGAAACTCTAGCGGAAAAAGCCAAGGACTTTGGCTACGATGGACTGGAGCTTGCCTGTTGGGGCGATCACTTTGAAGTCGAGAAAGCCGACGCCGCCTACTGCGCTGGGAAACGGGCTCTGCTCGAAAAGCACGGCCTGAAGGCCTTCGCGATTTCCACTCACCTGGTCGGCCAGGCCGTGGCCGATGTCATCGACTCCCGCCACCAAGCCATTCTTCCTCCTTACGTCTGGGGCGATGGCGATCCCGAGGGCGTGCGCCAACGGGCCGCTGAGGAGGTCGTCAAGACTGCTCACGCCGCCAAAGAGTTTGGCGTCGAGGTCGTCAATGGCTTCACCGGCAGCCCCATCTGGCACCTCCTCTACTCTTTCCCGCCCGCCCCGCCCGAAATGATCGAGGAAGGCTTCGCCAACGCGGCCGCCCGCTGGAAACCGATTTTGGATGAGTTCCAAAGCCTCGGCGTGAAGTATGCGCTGGAAGTGCATCCCACTGAAATCGCCTTCGACATCGCCTCGGCCGAGCGATGGCTCGCCTCCATCGATCATCATCCCGCCTTTGGCTTCAACTACGACCCCAGCCACCTAGGCTACCAGGGAGTGGACTACGTGGGCTTCATTCGGAAGTTCGCGGACAAAATCTTCCACGTCCATATGAAGGACGCCTACTGGTCCGAGACTCCTACTGAAGCCGGCGTCTTCGGCGGCCACCTCGACTTCCATGACTCCCGCCGCTACTGGGACTTCCGCAGCGTGGGCCGCGGGAGCATCGACTTCGAACTCATCATCCGCGCCCTGAATGAGATTGGCTACACCGGTCCGCTCTCCGTAGAATGGGAAGACGGCGGCATGGATCGCGAGCAAGGGGCCACTGAGTCCGCCGATTTTTGCCATGGCATCGACTTCATGCCCTCGAACGTCGCCTTCGACTCCGCCTTCAGCGACGACGAGTAATACCAAGCTGCCGGATAAAGTGGTAGAACGGCCGCGCGATCTAGAGAGTCTCGGGGGCCTCTCGGAAGCGGAGTTGCACCACCCGACGGCCGTCCGCCTTTTCGACCTTTACGTCAAAGTCGTCGATCTGAACCCGGTCGTTCGTCTTCGGCAAGTGACCCAGGAGGTGCGTGACATAGCCACCGATCGTGGTCACCTCATCGCTCTCCAACTGCAAGGTCGTGAGGTGCTCTGAGATTTCATAAAGCCCCAGCCCCCCGGAGACCAGATACTCCCCCTCCTTGACCTCCAGAAACTCCTGTTGGTCCACGTCGAATTCGTCCCGAATATCGCCCACCAACTCCTCCAGCACATTGTCCATAAAGACCAAGCCGACCGCTCCCCCAAATTCGTCCATCGCGAGCGCCAAGTGCACTCGCTCCTTCAAAAACAATTGCAGCAGGCGATCCAGCGGCATGCTCTCGGGCACCCTCAGAATGCCCCTTTTGATGGCCTCCAAGTCGGGCTCCTCCTTCTCTTCCAAACGGAAGACGTCCTTGATGTGAATCATCCCCAAAGTCTGGTCGAGATGCCCATCGATCAGTGGAAAACGAGTGTGGCTGGATTCTTTGACCCTGGCTAGATTGGTAGCGAAATCATCTTTCACATCCAGCGAGATGACTTCGCTTCGCGGGGTCATGATCTCGCGCACCTCCAAGTTATTCAGTTCGAGAGCGTTGATGAGAATGGTGCGTTCCGTCTCCGTGACCTCCTCCTGATCGAGACTCTCCGAAACGAGAAGCGCCAATTCTTCCGAGCTGTGGACCGGCACCACTTCCGAAGCCGGATCGATTTTCAGAAGATGCTTCAGGAGAAAATTGGCACTCCGGTTGAGGAGCGCGATGGCGGAACTGAAAGCCCGGTAAAAAAGGTGCAAAGGCCGAGCCAGGGCCAAAGTCGTTGGCAGCGGTCTCCGAATGGCGACGGACTTGGGCACCAGCTCGCCGATCACCACGTGCAGAAAGGTGAACGACACCAAAGCCAAAATCCACGAGACCACGCCGATCGAACCATGCGGAAACCAAGAAAGGCCCCGGAGAAACGGCCCGATCAATCGCTCCACCAAGGGCCCTCCGAGAAAGCCGAGCGCGAGCGAAGCCAGAGTGATCCCCAGTTGGTTGGCCGAAAGATAGCGGTCCAGGTTCTCCACGATGCCCGTGGCGGTGCGCTTGGCCCGGCCAGAAGAGCGTTTCGCTTCCTGCTCATCGAATTCCAGCTGGCTGGGCCGGACCTTCACGATGGCAAACTCCGAGGCCACAAAGAAGGCATTCAGCAGAAGGAAGAAAACGATGCCCGCCAGGTAGAGCAGGACCTCTCCCGCACTCGGCCACTCCGAAGGCAGTTCGCCTGCGGTGGAGGCCAGGATGTCAGCGAAAAAAGCCATCATCAGGAGCGAAGTGGCTCAGAGCTTCTCGTAGACGCCCTGGTCACGTTTTTCCAAAATGGTGAAGCCAGCCCCTTTGGCATCGCTGACCGACATGGGTTTGCTCAAGACCGGCGTGTGGACCGCACTCACCCGTTTGCGGACGGGGCTCTTGCAGAGCGGGCAGACCTCCAAGGCGGCACGATCGATGGGACGACGTAGCTCAAACCCTTTTCGGCAAATCCGGCAGCCGGCCTCAGGGTCTTGGGAAATGTATTCGTAGATCGGCATGGGGAACTCCCGAAAAATCACCTTTCCGGGAGGGCTTTGCCAAAGGAGCAGGTCGCTTACCAACTCGATTTGGTGACCCCCGGGATCATGCCAGAAGAAGCCAGTTCGCGGAAGGCAATCCGGGAAAGTTTGAACCGACGGATGAAGCCGTGGCGCCGACCGGTCGCCTCGCACCGGTTGGTCCGGCGGGTCGGGCTGGCATCGCGGGGGAGCATCGAGAGACCGACGTAATCCTTCTCCGCCTTCAGCTTCGCCCGAAGCTGAGCGTATTTGGCGACGGTTTTTTGTTTGCGTGCCTCGCGGGCAATCCAGGATTTCTTAGCCATAGGTCTCGAAAGTGCGGCCTGGAGAATAAGGGGATTCCCACTTCGCGCAAGCCCTTTCTCCAGGTCATTTCATTCCCATTCCCGCCTCCAGTTCAGAGAAGATTTCGACTTTTCTCTCGGGACGTTTCCGCCATCTCCTCCTGAAAGGCCTGGAGCTTGGGGGTGAGGTCTCGATTCCAAGTCGCCAGAATCCGAATGGCCAGAAGACCTGCATTGCGGGCATTCCCAATCGCCACCGTGGCCACCGGGATCCCCGCGGGCATTTGCACGATGGAAAGCAGGGAATCCATTCCTTGGAGGGCCTGGCTTTCCACCGGGACCCCGATGACCGGCAGGGTGGTGTAGCTCGCGACCATGCCCGGCAAGTGCGCGGCGCCGCCCGCTCCGGCGATCAAGACATGCAGCCCTCGTTTGACCGCGCTCTTGGCATACTCCGCCATATCGTCCGGGGTGCGGTGGGCGGAGACCACTCGGGCCTCGTAGTCGATCTCGAAGTCTTGGCAAACCTCGGCCGCCAACCTCATGGTGGGCCAGTCGCTATCGCTTCCCATGAGAATGCCTACTTGGGGCTGGCTGCTGTTCATCATGAATCAAGATACAAAGGTCAGGGAATTTGCAGCCTTTTCCGCCCTCTCCCGCGCTTCGGACGCCGATGCCGCCAGCGCATTGACATGTCCCATCTTCCGGCCCGCGCGAGCCCGCGCCTTTCCATAAAGGTGGAGCCGAGCGCCGGGAACGGCCAGGGCTTGGGCCACTCCCCGAGGAAAGCCACGGCCGTCGCCATCGCCCAAGACATTGACCATGGCCGCGGGTTGCCAAAGCCTCGTGTCCCCCAAAGGCCATCCCAAAATCGCCCGCACGTGGTTCTCAAACTGCCCGCAAGCGGTCGCATCCATGGTGTAGTGCCCCGAATTGTGGACGCGGGGCGCCACTTCGTTGACCCACAAAAACCCGTCGCTCGTGAGAAAAAACTCCACTGCCAAGACACCGACATATTCGATCTCCTCCACCAAGGCATAGGCCAAGTCCCGCGCCTCCTGGGCCAATGATTCAGGCACCTCGGAGGGGGCCGTCACCACTTTGCAAATGTGGTTTTCCTGCACGGAATCGACCAGAGGGTAGGACTTCCGCTCCCCGTCCCGACCGCGCACCACTTGGATCGCCAGTTCTCGTTCAAAAGGGCAAAAGGCTTCCACGTAGAGCCCTCTCCCTCCCAGCAGCTCCCAAGCAGCCTCCGCCTCTTCGCTCCGGTGAACCGTGGCATTGCCTCGCCCGTCGTAACCTCCCGTTCGTTTCTTGAGCACCACTGGCCAGCCCTGACTTTGCCCAAATGCCTGCAGGGCCCCGACCGATTCCACCACTTCGAAAGCGGGCAGCTTGGCTCCCAGTCCCGCCAGGAGTTCTTTTTGGGCCACCTTATCCTGAAGAGCGGCCAAGACATCGGCCTTGGGCGCGCAATGACAGCCCCATGCTTCTAATTGCCGCAAGCGCTCCAGTCCCACGTTCTCACTTTCCAAGGTAAAGAGCCCGCAAGCCAGGGCCGCTTCCTTTTCCATGGCTTCAGGGTGCACCAGCGCGGAGCTGGCCGCGGGACAGACCCGATCGGCATCCCAGACTTCGGTCCGGACATCCAGGCGTTGGGCTGCCTGCGCCAACATGCGCGCCAGCTGCCCACCGCCCAAGATCCCAAAGCGCGGGCTCTCCTTTGCGGAAGCCATCAGAGCTTGATCTCCTCACCGCCCGCCGCATCGAGATACTTGATCTGCTCTCGGTGCTGGGTGGGATCACTTCGGAAGGTGAAACGGCCGGTATGACGGCGTTCCAGTTCGACCAAGAGATCCGAGTCCTCGCTTCGCAGACGATCCATGACCTCCGGGTGCACCACGATCACGAGATCGCCAATACCCTGTTTTCCGATGAGCCCGGTCAAAGTCCGCTGCAGCTCCACGCTCATCGACATGGTCGACTTGATCTTGCCGTTGCCGCTGCAATAGGGGCAGCGATCATACAAGGTGTCGCTGAGGCTTTCGTGCAGCCTCTGTCGGGTCATCTCCATGAGGCCCAGTTGGGAAATATGGAGGACCTGGGTCTTGGCCTTGTCGCGTTTGAGACGCTCTTTCATGGCCCGGTAAACCGCCTGCTGGTCTTTTCGACCCTTCATGTCGATGAAGTCCACCACCACCAGGCCGCCGATATTGCGTAGGCGAAGTTGCCGGGCCACCTCCTCGGCCGCCTCCACATTGGTCTCGGTGATCATCTTCTCGACGTTCTTGGAACCTCGGTTGCGTCCCGTGTTCACGTCCACGGTGATCATGGCCTCCGTCTCATCGATCACGAGATAGCCTCCGCACTTCAGCCAGACTTGGCGATGAAAGGCGTCCGCAATCTGCTTCTCGATTCCCAACTCATCGAAAATGGGGCCCGGCGTGCTCAAATGATGAATCTTTCGCATGGAGCGCTTGGAAATCGGGGCCGCCAACTCCCGCATCCGGTCCGCCGTTTCCTCGCTGTCGCAGATCACCTCGTCGACGTCCTCCGTCAGAAAGTCGCGCACGGATCGGCCCACCAGATCGGGCTCCTGGAAAGCACAAACCGGCGCAGGCTTGTTGGCCTTGGCATTCTCAATGGCCTGCCAGTCTTCCAAAAGAACGCTCAAATCCCGCACAAAGTGCCGCAGCCGCTTACCAGTCGCCACCGTTCTCATGATGACCCCCATGCCTTCAGGCACCGTCAGTTTCTCCATGATCTTGCGGAGGCGCTGTCGCTCCTTCGGGTCGTCCACTTTGCGCGAAATGCCGAACTGTTCGTTGTAGGGCATGAGCACCAGATAGCGGCCGGGCAGGCTGATGTTGGTGGTGACCCGAGGGCCCTTGGTTCCGATCGGCCCCTTGGTCACCTGGATCAAGACCTCGGAACCGGCCGGGTAGATGCTCGGGATATCGCGGGAAGTGATGCGCTTTTTCTTGGCCTTGGGTCGGCCGCCTCGCTGGATTTCCTCCATCCCGCCATCGAGCGCGGCCGGGATGGCGTCCCAAAAGTGAAGGAAGGCATTCTTCTCAAAGCCAATGTCCACGAACATGGCCTTGAGGCCCTGCTCGATGTTCTTGACCCGGCCCTTGAAGATGCTCCCGACCAGGCGGTCATCATTGATGCGCTCGATGGTGTATTCCTCGAGCACGCCGTCCTCGACCATCGCCATGCGCGTTTCCAACTTCTCGCAATTGACCACCAACTTGCGGCCTTGGTTGAACTCGCGAGAGAGTCCCAACATTCGTTTCAAATTTTTCAAACTCATAAAAATAGATCTGGGATTTCAAAAAGTGCTTCCTTCCGCGTCGGCCCCCAACGCAGGCGTAGGGGCCTCCAAGTCGTCTACGGCCTCAAAGGGAACTGCCGCTGCCCGGTGCACCCGCAAAGGCACCCCCGCTTCATCGCCAGACTCCCCCTCCGCCTCATCCACTACGAGAAGTTCCTCCCCATAGGTGGTTTCCTCGGCCTCGTCGAAAAAACCTTTGGCTTCCTCCAATTTTGTCAGCTGCGGAAAATGGCCTTTCTCCATCTCCTGAAGGCCCTCGTAGATGCGACGGGCCACCGGAGCCGCTACCTTGCCTCCGCTCTGGCCTCCCAGCACCACCACCGCCACCGCGTAGCGGGGACTCTCAAAGGGCGCAAAACTGATGAACCAGGAATTGTTGCCCCGTCGCCCCTGGATGCTGGTCTGGGCCGTGCCCGTCTTCCCTCCAATCTCCCAGCCCTCCGGGCCTCCCCGCTGGGCCGTCCCGCCGGGTTCATTGGCCGCCTTCCACATCCCGTTGCGGACCGCGTCCAGCGCGCGCGCGCTCACTCCCTCTTCCAGCAGATTGATGGCGCGTGACGCCTCTTTCGCCTGGTGGACCAGGCGGCCCCTCTTATCGATCGCAAACCGCACCAAGCTGGGCCGATAGGACGTGCCTCCGTTGGCAACGCTCGCGGCCACATTCGCCATTTGGAGTGGGGTCGCGAGCGTTTCGCCCTGCCCGATCGTTAGATTGGCCGTCTCGGCGGGGGTGAGGGGCCGATCCAGCGAGCGACCCTGAAGTTCCTTCCAAGGAAGACTGCCCGGGACGATTCCCGGCATCTCGCCCAGCCCGGCCAGTTCCAAGCCGGATTCCTGCCCCAAGCCCAGCATGCGGGAAACCCGCACGATCGGCTCATCCCGCAGGTTGTTACCTAAAAGATAGTAATAGGAATTGCAGGAAACCTTAATGGCCTCCTCCAAGCCGAGGCGACCATGCGCCCCTCCCTTGCTGTGAATCCAGCATTTCTTGAAATGATCGCCATAGCGCACTCCTCCAGTGCAAACATAGCTGTGTTGGTCCATCCCGACGAGCCCTGCGCCTAAAGAAACCACCACCTTGAAAGTCGAACCCGGCTCAAAGGCTCGCAGCGCTGTGCACAGAAGAGGCCGGGTCGGATCCCGCAGGTAAGCCTGCCAAACCTCCGCCTTGATTCGCGGAATGAAGCGGTTGGCATCATAGGAAGGCACCGAGGCCATGGCCAGAATTTCGCCTGTCTTCGGATCCAGCACCACCGCAGCTCCCCGACCCACCTTTCCCTCTCGCAGAGCTTGCTCCGTCAGCCACTGGATCCGAGCATCCAGTGTCAGAAAGACGTCGGCGCCTGCTTCTGGGGCGAGATTTTCGATTTCCCCCACCAGACTGCCCTTCTCATTCTTCAACATCACGCGCTTCCCAGGCTTGCCGGAGAGGACGGAGTTGAAAGTCTTCTCCAGCCCGGCTGCGCCGTAATCATCGCCGATGAAATAGGTGAATTGCGAAAGCCTCTCTCGATCAATCTTGCCGATATCCGGCTGGCTAAGGTAACCCAAAAGGTGGCTGGCGAGGGCCCCGTATTCATAAATACGCCGTGGTTTCACCACAATGCTGGTTCCGGGAATCACCCCGATCCTTTCCGCCAGCCGCACGCTCTCCCTGAAGGTGGCATCGCCGGGATACTCAAAAGGCACCACTCCCCGGTAAGTGCGATAATGATTGCGAAGAGACGCCGCGTTAAAATCCCGAGCCAGCCCCAAGGCCGCCAGCTTCGGCTGGACCGTCTCCTTGAAGATCGAGACAATGTCTGCCTCTTGAAACTGTTTCGGAAGAGCCCCCACCTCGAACTGCACCGTCGGCATTTCTCCCATTTCCTGGCGATAGGCACGTACCACTTCCGCCAAGTCCACCACAATTTTGAAGCTGGCTTGGTTGTCGACGAGCACCGTGCCATTTCGATCTAGAATGCGCCCGCGGGTCGCAGGCACCCGCACGGAAACCGTCGAGGTGGTGGGCAAAATCTCGGTGTAATAGTCCTGCCGATCCACCTGCATCGTCCACAAGCGGGCCATCAAAGAACCGAAGCCGAAGAGCACCAAAAGCCCCAAAGCCGCCAACCGCAGATGAATGCGCACTCTCATGCCCCCGATCGCTCCGCCACCCGCTCCTCAAGGCGGATTGGGCAACGACAGATGGCAGCCAACTTGTGCAGAAAGAACAAGAACAAGGGAGCCCACAGCATGGACAGCAAGGCCGTCGCCAGAATTTTGAAACCTACTTCGAGGGGAAAATAAAAATCGCCCCTCACCACATTAATCAGAAGATACTCTCCGGTGAGATAAACCACCATGGCCAAGCCAGCTAGCCCCATGGCCCACTCCCAGCGCCCTTTCCGGAAAAGGGGCCGGACCCCTTGCATGAGGCAACCCAGCAGCCCGTAGAGGACGATCGAATAGCCAAAAGGCAGATCCACCTGTCCCTCGGCAATGACCAAATGCCGGGCATCCCAGAGCAAGCCCGTTAGCATCGCCAAAAGCAACATGATGGAGAAATCCACCGAGACCGCCGCCAGGAAAAAGAACACCGGCACCATCATCATCTCCGCCCGAAAAGCCCAATCAAAAACCGGCATGAACTCCTGCGCCAAAAAGCTCACGTAAGTCAGCATCACGAGACTGAGAGAGAACCAAATCATACAGCAGTCGTCAGTATAAAAAGGATCTCGAGGTTGGCAAAGTCCACTGCGGGAAGGGCGATGGCTTCGTCGGTCAACTCTCCTCGTTCCAATCGCTCGACTTGGCCCACGAGAATCCCACTCGGGAAGACTTGCCCATCTCCCGAGGTATAGAGTCGAGCCCCGACGGGGATCTCGATCGCTTTCGGGAGGAACTTCAGCCGCAATTCAGGATTGGCAGACAAGGCCCCTCGCGCACCACTCAAAATACCGCGATCAGCCTGCCCCTCGATTCGGACGCCCACTTGGCAGCGCTCGTCGGCCAAAGTCAGCACCACGCAGACCGACTCCGAAACCGCCGTCACCTTGCCGACCAAGCCTTCCTGGCTCACGACCGGGGCATTCAATTCCACTCCGTCCTCACTGCCTTTGTCCAGAATCAAAGTGCTCCACCAAGTGGACGACTCGCGCTTGAGAATCTTGGCAGCCAACAAGTTAGAAACAGATCGCTCGGCAAACCCCAAGGCGCTTCGCAGTCGGTCATTCTCCCGCTGCAAAGCCTCTCTCTCAGAATGCACCACTTCCAACTCGGCCAGCCGCTCCCGCAGCTTCTCATTTTCCTCTTCCAGCAAGCCCGGCTCTCGTAGATCTTTGATCGAATTGCCGATGTCTTTTTCCAAAGCCGAACCCGCTCTCACGAAAGGACCCATCATACCTAAAACCGTCGCTTGCACCTTCCTGGCCGAACGGTCATTTAAAAAAAGCACCCAAAACAAGACCGCTCCGAAAGCGAGAAGAGCTGCGAGATGGAGCGGCCTCATCGTTCACGCAAGCGGGACCGGCCTCACTGATTGTTGGCGACCTTCTTGAGGAAGGACAACTCGTGTAAGACCTTGCCAGCGCCCTCCGCCACCGCACTCAAAGGATCCTCGGCTACGTGAACGGGCAACCCCGTCTCCTCCCTTAAAAGCTGATCCAGCCCCCGCAGGAGGGCCCCTCCGCCGGCCAACATGAGACCGCGATCCACCAAGTCCGCCGAAAGCTCGGGCGGACAACGCTCCAGCGCCGTTCGCACCGCATCCACGATGGTATTGAGAGGATCCAACATCGCCTCCCGAATTTCTTGGGACGTGATATTGATGGTCTTGGGGAGACCCGCCACCAAATCGCGCCCCTTTACATCCATGGTCGTCTCCTTCGGGAGAGGGTAGGCCGAGCCCATGCGGATTTTGATGTCCTCGGCTGTTCTCTCCCCCACCATCAGATTGTAAGCCCGCTTGAGATACATGGTGATGGCTTCATCCAATTCATCCCCGGCCACCCGAACGCTCCGACTATAAACCACTCCCGAAAGAGAAATCAGAGCCACCTCCGTCGTCCCTCCCCCGATGTCTACGATCATATTGCCAGAAGCTTCCTGAACAGGCAGCCCCACCCCGATGGCGGCTGCCATCGGTTCTTCGATGAGGTAGACCTCTCGCGCTCCGGCATGGAGCGCTGATTCTCTCACGGCTCGTTTCTCAACTTCGGTGATGCCCGAAGGCACCGCCACCACCACCCGAGGCCGACCATAGGAGCGGTTGCCCTGCACCTTCTTGATGAAATAACTGAGCATGGCCTCAGTCGTTTCGAAGTCCGCGATCACCCCATCCTTCAATGGGCGAATGGCCACGATGTTTCCCGGCGTCCGACCCAACATTCGTTTGGCGTCATCCCCCACGGCTAGAACCTCGCGCGACCCCGCCTTCACGGCCACCACCGAAGGCTCGCGTAGGACGATCCCCTGGTCCTTGAGATTTACCAGGGTGTTGGCCGTGCCGAGGTCGATTCCGATATCATTGGCGAAGAATCCAAAAAGTTTTTTGAACATTGGGAAAAGGGAAAAGTAGAAAATTTTGCGAGAAATCCTGAGCTGGGCCGAAATTGTTCCTCATTGTTCCACAGCTTCATCTCCGAAATTTCAGTATGACGAGACCGCCCAAGGCCGTCAAGAGCTAAGCCTTGGGGATGGGGGGAACTTTCTGCTCGAGGAGCCCCACCCAATCTCTCAGCGAGCCCGCCCCAAACCAAAAAAGTCCGCCGAAAAGGCGGACCGTCACTCGCTCCGTAGGCCAGTTCAGAAAGCCAGTTCAGAAAGAAAGTGCTCGAGGGGGGACTCGAACCCCCACGGGTCGCCCCACATGATCCTTAGTCATGCGCGTCTACCAATTCCGCCACCCGAGCAAGGTCCACAGCGGAAATCTGCGGGGCGGCAGTCTTAGTCGGCGTCGCGCTTTCTGCAAGAGGTTTTTGGAGTAGTGGATGACTTTTCCCGCTGCCTCCGCAGAGACTCCAGTTCCTTCTTCAAGGGCTCCCATTAGCAGCGGTCTGCGCCTTGAATGCGCTCCTTCTCGGTCCGGGATGCTTCCCGCATGCCTGCGGCATCACCTGCGGCGAGCACAGCAAGAGCCTTCCGTTCTTAGGCCACCACCTGCATGGCCTCGGGAAAGTCCCTAGCACGCAATTCAAGAAATTCGGCTTGGAAAGACTCTCGCAGCCAAAATCGCTGTCTCTCACTCGTAGCCTCTTTTTGGTGCGCGGTATGATGCGCCTCGACCAAGCGGTTGGTCATGAGCCAATCCTTTTCTAGCTGCTTTTCCCGCTGTGTTCGCTTCGCGGCGGCAAGGTCTGGCAAAGAAAGCACCTCCAGCTCCAAACCATCCACCTCGACCGTCGTTCGGCGCTTCCAAAGCTCTACAAAAGACGCCATCCCGCGCAGGCAACTCATGACATCGATCCGTAAAGGAAACGCTGATTTAATCCCTTCTTGAGTGGGAGGATAGATTGAGAGTGGGAGAAGGGGGTGGTAGAGAAGAGGAATGGAAAAGCAGCTGAGTTTTGCGCAAGCCGAGTATGAAGGGAAGAAGCGTGTAACGCGGAGG
>JBCCJK010000036.1 GCA_039027815.1 Verrucomicrobiota bacterium | reverse complement strand
GCGGGGAAGGAAGAGCCGGAGTCTTTCGAGCCAGCCCTGCGTTGCTCCTCGGTTACGGTGCCTGCACCGCGCCCTCGTCGCGCCTTGGTCTGGCCCGAAATCCACTCGGCCATTCTACCAGCCAATTCTGCAGCTTGGTATTAGGGAAGGTCGCGCACGATTTCGGATGGGGTCTCGGCCTGCGAAAAAGGCACGGCGAATTCCTCGACTTTCCCGAGCAGACGCTTGGGCACGATGGCGGTCACGAGGGCGTCGTTGCCTTGGTAGGCTTCGCTTAAGACTTTGGCTTCCCGGTGGAGGAGCGAGATGCGGTCGGCTCGGGCCAGAGGGATGCGGTAGAGTCTGCGCTCGACGCGGTCGAGGAGGTGCTCATTGAGCTTGTGATGGAGCAGGTCCAAGCCCTCCCCGGTCTTGGCCGAGAGGAAGAGCGCCTCTGGAAATTCGTTTTCGAGCGCGGCCCTTTCCTGGGCAGAGCGCAGTCGATCCACCTTATTAAGCACGGTCACGATTGGTTTCTCGCCCGCTCCCAAGCCTGCCAGGACTTCCAGGGTGGTCTCGTGAAATTCCCGGACGCGGGCGTCGCTGGCATCCAGGACGTGCACCAGAAAGTCGGCTAGGACGGCTTCTTCTAAGGTGGCTTTGAAGGCCTCGACCAGGCGGTGCGGGAGATTGCGCACGAAGCCGACCGTGTCGGTCAAGAGGAGGGGCTGCCCATCCGGGAGTTCGATGCGGCGGGTGGTGGTGTCAAGAGTAGCAAAGAGCATGTCTTCGGCCAGGACGCTGCTCTGCGCGAGAGCGTTCAACAGGGAGGATTTGCCGGCGTTGGTGTAGCCCACGATAGCGGCGTGCGGGGTGGGGGTCTTTTGGCGTTCTTTGCGTTGGGTGGCGCGCTGTTTGCGAACTTGCTCCAGCTCGGTTTTCACGCGGTCGATGCGTTTGCGGGCGAGGCGGCGGTCGACCTCGATTTGCTTTTCTCCCTCCCCCCGGGTGGCTCCCGAACTGCCTCCCCCTTGCCGGTCGAGGTGCTGCCACATCCGGGCCATGCGTGGGAGGGAATACTCCATGCGGGCGAGGTCGACTTGGAGGACGGCTTCTTTCGTCTGGGCCCGCTCGGCGAAGATATCCAGGATGACTTCCTGGCGGTCGATGACGCAGAGTTGGGAGTCTTCTTCCCAAGCCCGTTGCTGGGCGGGGGAGAGTTCGGGGTCGAAGATGAGGCAGTCGCAGTTTCGCTCTTTGGCGAGGTCCATCAGCTCAGCAGCCTTGCCCGAGGTCATGAGGTAGCGGGCCGTGGCCCCTCGCGAGAAAACCAGTTCGGAAGCGACCACCCCGATGCGGAGGGTGCGCACCAGTTCTTGGAGTTCTTCCAAGAGGCTGGCGTGTTCCTCTTCCTCGCGCTTGTCGAAATAAACGCCGATCAAGAGGGCGCGCTCGACTTTTTGCGGTCTGTCCCGGACGTCAAACATGGGAGGACTTATACGGGCTGATGAGGGGAGGGGCTAGGGGATGTTGCCCGCTCGCGTTCAAGGATTTTGAGCGCTCTTCTCGCCGCTTCTGGGGCAGCTTGGTATTAGGAGGGCTTGAAATACTGGGCCAGCTTTTGCAGCTCGTGGTTGGTGGAGGCAGCGAGGGCTTGTGAGACCGCTTCTTTTTGCAGGCCGGTGATTTCTTGGGCCCCTTTTTTGCCGAGGGCGAGCATTTCGTCGAGCTGGCTTTGGCTGAAGGTGGCTTCTTCCCCGCTCGACTGGAGTTCGACGAATTCGAGGTCTTCGGTGAAGACGAGGTTCGCGTCCACGCTGGCGTCTTTGTCCTCCGGGTAGTCGAGGTCGAGGACGACTTGGCCGTCGAAGACTCCCACGCTGATGGCGCTCACGAATTTTTTAAGAGGGTTGTGGGCGAGGCCCGCTTCCAGCATGAGTTTTTGCATGGCGAGGGCCACGGCCACGCAGGCGCCCGTGATGCTGGCGGTGCGGGTGCCGCCGTCTGCGCGAAGGACGTCGCAGTCAATCCAGAGGGTGCGTTGACCGAGCTTTTTTAGGTCGACGACCGCCCGCAAGGAGCGGCCAATGAGGCGCTGGATTTCGGAGCTACGGCCGTCCAGCTTTCCCCGGCTGATGTCGCGCGGTTTCCGCTCGAGCGTGGCGTAGGGCAGCATGGAGTATTCCGCTGTCAGCCAGCCTCCGGGGACGTTTTGTTGCAGCATCCAGCGCGGGACGCCTTTTTGGATGCACGCGGCACAGATGACTTGGGTCTGGCCAAAGGAGACGAGGACGCTGCCATCAGCATGGGGGGCGATTCCAGATTGGAAGGTGATGGGGCGGAGTTGGTCGAGCGAGCGACCATCGGGACGGGACATCTTTCTGAGGTTGTCAGGGTTCGGGTTTGAGGGTTCAAGTAAACGGATTTCCTGCCTACCGAAACCCGAAACCTGCCTGCCTTTTGAAGTCTTCTGTCGTCGTTCGCGTGCCCGGGTCCACCAGCAATCTGGGCCCGGGGTATGATTGCCTCGGGATGGCGCTTCAGATTTACAATCGAGTCACGGTGGAGCGGGGGTCGGCCGGGGGGGAGGCTCATCCGATGGCGCTGGAGGTCGGCGAGCACTTTTTCAGGACGACGGCCGAGGAGCCGTTTGCGTTTTCCTGGTCGATCGAGGGCGAGGTGCCTCGCTCCCGGGGGCTGGGCAGCAGCGTGACCGTCCGCCTCGGGCTGCTGTTTGGACTGAATGCTTTGGTGGGCTCGCCCCTTTCTCGGGAGACACTTTTCCGAATTTGCAGCCATTTGGAAGGCCATCCCGACAATGCGGCTCCCGCCACCTTCGGAGGGTTCGTCGCCAGTGCCGGGGTGGAACGGCACGCCCGCTTTGAGGTGGGACCGGAGCTGAAGCTGGTCCTCTTGGTGCCGGATGTGGAGGTCTTGACGGCCGATGCGCGGGCCTTGCTGCCGGAAAGCCTTTCCCATCGGGAGGCCTTGGTCACGGCTACCAATTTGAGTTTGATCACGGCCGCGTTCGCCTCGGGACGCTATGAGCTTTTGCGAGGTGGGTTCGAGGATTTTCTTCACCAACCTTACCGCGCCCAGCTCAACCCAGGCCTGCGCGCTGTTTTGGAGGCGGGGACTGAAGCTGGGGCTTTGGGAGGGTTTCTTTCGGGATCCGGCTCGACCCTGGCCTGCGTGGACATCGCGGACCAGGGCGAGGTGATTGGAGCGGCCATGCGGGCGGCTCATCCGGCGCCGGAGTCTTGCCAGCTTTTGGTGGTGGGAGCGGACAACGACGGGGCTTCTCTCCTGCCATGAAGGAAAAGCTCGAAGAGTTGGAGCAGTATGGCATCGAGGTGATCCTGGGGCGCAAGCGAGGCTTCAAGGCGGGGTGTCTTCGCTCGGCGCTTTGGGTCTTGTCGGGGGTGTATCATCGCTTGGTCGCCCTGCGGATGCTTTTGTATCAAAAGCGCGTTCTGCGGGAGGCGAACCTGGGCTGTCTCGTGATCAGCGTGGGCAATCTCACGGTCGGGGGCACGGGCAAAACCCCGGTCGTGGAGTTTCTGGCGCGCGCGCTCCAGCAAGGAGGGCGCAAGGTGGCGATCCTCAGCCGGGGCTACAAGGCGAAGAAGCCTCCGCTGGGTCGACGGGTCCAAATGCGTCTGCGAGGGCGACCCTTCAATGCCCGGGCCAGGGTGGTGTCCGATGGCGAGAGTGTCCGCATGGATTCGAGCCGAGCGGGCGATGAGCCTTTCATGCTGGCCAGCAATCTGCCGGGGGTCCCCGTGGTGGTGGATCGGGATCGAGTGAAGGCCGGGGTGGAAGCCATCCGCCGCTTTGGAGCGGACACGCTCTTGTTGGACGATGGCTTGCAATACTTGCGGCTGGGACGGCGCTTGGACGTGGTGTTGATCGATCGTTCCGCCCCCTTCGGCAACGAGCACCTCCTGCCACGGGGCACGCTGCGAGAACCGGCCGCCAATCTCAAGCGGGCCAGTTACATCTTCATCACCAAGTGTCGGGAGGAGCGCAATGACGAGCTGATCGATCGCCTCCGCAGCTACAACCAATTTGCCGAGATCATCGAATGCACCCACCAGCCGACCTATTTCGAGCACGTCCTCACGGGAGAGCAATGGCCGCTCGATTTCATCAAGGGCCAATACGTGGGCTCGGTTTCCGGAATCGCGGTGCCGCAGAGCTTTGAGCGGAGCCTCGAGCGACTGGGGGCGGAGGTGGGGGTGCGCAAGCGCTGCGTGGATCATCACCGCTACACCTTCGAGGAGCTGGAGGCCTTTGCGGAACGCTGCTCGATCCGGGACGCCGATTGCATCGTGACGACGGAGAAGGACGCCGTCCGATTTCCCAAGAAATTCAAGCCGACCGATATGCCGATCTATTTCCTGCGGGTCGAGATTCGCATCATTCGGGGGCAGGAAGTCTGGCAGAAATTCGTCGAACGAATTTGTCAGCCTCTTCCGGCGCGGGCTCGCAATCGCTGGTTGGAAGAAGCCAAGCGCTTGGAGGCAGCTTTGTGAGGCGTGGCGGGGCGCTCTTCTCTGGGTCGCCTTTGCCGCACAGAATGCAGAGAGTGATGGAAAAGACAAGCCAGCCCGAAGCCAAAGCCAAGCGCAATCTCTTGACCCGGTTTCTGGATGGGGTCGAGTGGCTCGGAAATCTCTTACCCCATCCGGTCACGCTCTTCTTTCTTTTGGCGGTAGGCATTGTCTTACTTTCAGGACTCTTCGGCTGGATGGGAGTGGCGGTGGCAGACCCTCGCCCGGCAGGTTCTCGCGGAGTGGCCGAAAATGGGATGATTGAGACCGTCAGCCTCCTGAATGCTGAGGGCCTCCGGCGCATTTTCACGGGTCTGGTGGAGAATTTCACCAGCTTTGCGCCGCTCGGGGTGGTCCTGGTCTCCATGCTGGGGGTGGGCGTGGCCGAGCGCTCGGGTCTGCTTTCAGCCGCTGTGCGAGCCTTGGTGCTGGGCGCACCGAAATTCCTGGTCACGGTGGCCATTGTCTTTGCGGGGATCCTTTCCAATACCGCCTCGGAGGTGGGCTATGTGGTGCTCATTCCCTTGGCGGGGGCCATTTACTATGCCCTCGGTCGACACCCCTTGGCGGGCATGGCGGCCGCCTTTGCCGGGGTCTCCGGTGGCTACAGTGCCAACTTGTTGGTGGGAACGATCGACCCCTTGCTGGCGGGAATCACGGAGGAAGCTGCCCAGTTGCTCGATCGCGAATACCAGGTGCAGGCGACCGCGAATTGGGGCTTCATGGCCGCCTCCACCTTTTTGGTGACCTTGATCGGCTCCCTCATTTCGCTCTGGGTGGTAGAGCCCAAGCTGGGGGCGTATGACAGCTCGCGTGCTGATCCATCCGTCCTAGATGGACGGATGATGAACCCGATGACGGCCGGAGAGAAGCGAGGTCTGCTGGGGGCTGGTTTGGCCATTCTCCTGGTGCTGGGGGTCATGGCGCTTACGCTGATCCCGGAGGGGGGCGTGTTTCGCGATCCGGTCACGGGTGACCAGATGGACTCCCCTTTTTTTGATGGGTTTGTGGTTTGGATCCTCCTTTTTTTCATCGTGTCCGGCTTTGCCTACGGGCGGGTGGTCGGCACCATGAAGACGGATCGCGACGTCATTGACGCCATGGCAGCCGCCATTTCTTCGCTCGGCCTTTACATCGTGATGGCCTTCTTCGCGGCGCAGTTTGTGGCCTTCTTCGGCTGGACCAATCTCGGAGCCATTACGGCGGTCACGGGAGCGAATTTCCTGGAAAAGTCGGGGCTGGATGGGCCCTTGCTTTTCTTTGGCTTCATCTTCCTCTGCGCGCTCATCAATCTATCGCTCGGCTCCGCCTCCGCGCAGTGGGCGGTCACCGCGCCGATCTTTGTGCCGATGTTGATGCTGCTCGGGTATTCGCCGGAGGTCATTCAAGCGGCCTATCGCATCGGGGATAGTTCCACCAACATCATCACCCCGATGATGAGCTACTTCGGTCTCATCCTGGCTTGGGCGGCTCGTTACGACAGGAAGCTGGGCGTCGGCACGCTCATCGCCATGATGTTGCCCTATTCCATGGCGTTTCTCTTCTTCTGGTCGATCTTCTTCTATCTCTGGACGTTTGTCTTTGGTTTGCCCGTTGGTCCGGGTTCGCCCACTTTTTTTGAGGTGACTGAGCCGTGAGGATGGGCAAGTAGGGTTTCGGAGAAGAGTGATCGTCCCTGGGGACAAGACTCTCGTCCACACGGCCATTCTACCAGCCAATTCTGCAGCTTGGTATTAGCGCTCGGCTTTCGTCCTACGAGGACGAAGCAGGCAGAGAACGATGGCTGCGATTCCCAGGATCGAAGAAGTGGTCGGTTCGGGGACGACCGTGGCGGTGAAGGTTAAGGCATCGAGGGCCCACCCCGTGCCGCCGTCAGGAACGGCGAAAGTGAGAGACTCCCCATTCTCTAAGTCGAAGGTGAAGGGGGTAAGATCTTGAGTTACATCGCCAATATTCGTGAAATCTTGGGTGGTGGTTCCTTGGACGACCCGGTGTTCGACTTTTTCTGAGTTCGCTTCTTCTTCCTGCGCTATTCCTCCCACCGCTTGGTCAGGTCACCGTAGGTGTCGATCCTTCGATCGCGAAAAAAGGGCCAGATCTGGCGGATTTCCTCCATGGCGGCCAGGCTGGTGTCCATCAGGAGCCGTTCTTCTCGATCAGAGGACCCACGCACGAGGAGTTGGCCAAAGGGGTCGACCCCGAAGCTCTGTCCCCAGAATTCGGTGCCGCTTTCGATGCCCACCCGGTTGACTGCGGCCAGGTAGCAGCCGTTGGCGATGGCGTGGGCTTTTTGGACTGTTTCCCAGGCTTGGTGCTGGGACGGGCCCCAGTCCGCTTTTTCCTCTGGAAGCCAACCAATCGCAGTCGGGTAGAGGAGAACTTCGGCCCCCTGCATGGCGGTCAGGCGCGCTGCCTCGGGATACCACTGGTCCCAGCAGAGGAGGACCCCGATCTTTCCGTAGCGCGTTTGGAAGACCCGGTAGCCAGTATCCCCCGGGGTGAAGTAGAATTTCTCTTCAAAGCCCGGATCCTGCGGGATGTGTGCTTTCCGGTAGAGGCCGAGGAAAGAGCCATCCGCATCCAGGACCGCGGCGCTGTTGTGGTAGAGCCCGGGTCCGCGCGCTTCAAAAAGGCTGGCCACGATGACGACTTCACACTCGGCTGCCACTTGGCCGAGCTTCTCCGTGGTGGGGCCAGGGATGGGCTCCGCCAGGCCGAAACGGGAGTGGTCCTGGGTGGCGCAGAAGTAGGCAGTGAGAAAGAGCTCGGGGAGCACGGCGACTTCCGCTCCCTCCTCGGCCGCTTGGCGAATGGCGCTGAGGGCGTTTTCCAGGTTGGCCGCTGGGGAGCCATGGTCACGTGTCTGGAGGAGAGCGAGTTTCATGGTGCTGGGGGAGGAGGCGGGCCCTTTAGACCTTGGTTTGCAGCCAAGTCCCTTTGAAGAAAAGGAAAGAAAAGATGACGGCTTGGACAGCGACGTCCAAAAACATGATGGCCCAAATCCGGAAGAGGGTGGGTTCAAAGTAGTTCATCAGCAGCCAAATCCCCGCCAAGCGGAAGACGAACATGCTGCTGTAGGAGCCGATGAGGACGGTCCGCGTCGCTCCCACGCCTCGCAGCGCCACCTTGAGCACCATGGCAGTGGCCAGGAGAGGCTGCGCGAAACCAGCCAAGATGATGAGCGGCATGGCGAGTCGGGTCAGGGTCTCGCTCTCCGGGGTGAAGACGGCCACGTAATGACGTGCACCTAAAAAGAAGGTCATCCCCAAGCAGCTCATGAAAATGGCAGCGTAGCGCCAACAGAGGCGGACGGCGGCTTGGGCTTTTTCTGGATTGCCAGCACCTAAATATTGGCCGGCCAGGGTGGCGGCCGCCGTCCCCATGGCGAAGCCGGGGAGAAAGCTGAAGGACTCGATGCGCAAGGTGATGAGGTGAGCCCCGAGGGCCCCTTCTTGGCTGAGGCGGCTGATGTTGGCCAAAATGAAGGATTGGATGGCCCACATCCCGACCATTTCGCCGGACCCGGGGAGGCCCACGTTCAAGATGCGTTTGGCGACGGACCAATCCGGGGTCAGAAATTTCGGCCTCAGGTAGAGGGGAGGAGCGGTCTGGTTTTGGCGTTTCCCAGCGCGCAGGAGAAGGGAAAGGACCGTGATGGCTCCGAGGGCCCAGCTGAGCGCGGTGCCAGCAGCTAGCCCCACTATGCCGAATCCGCCAAAAGGCGCCGCGCCAAAGACAAGCAAGAGGGTCAAGAGGATGTTCGCGATTCCCACCAGCACCATGGTCAAGAAGGGAGTCCGCGTGTCGCCGGAGCCGCGGAGGGAACTGTTTCCGGCGAAGAGCAGGCCACTGAAGGGGCAGGCCAGGGCCATGACTTGAAGGTAGCGGGCGGCGTGCTCACGAGCGGATGCTTGCAGGTGGAAGAGATGATCGACGAGAAAATCGGTGGTCAGCAGAAGCAGTCCGCTCGCGAGGAGCCCGCTCAAGAATCCTACCAGAAGGGCTTGGCCGGCCGCGCGCCGCGCCAAAAGAAAGTCCTGGCCTCCGGTGGCGCGGGAGACCACGGCCGTCGCTCCCATGGCGGCCGCTCCTTGAATGATAAGCAGCAGCCAAGTGACGAAGCCGCCCACGGCCAGGGCTTCGGTGATAGCGATGGTTTCTGGTTCGTTCCCCGCCATGCGGCCCGCCATGACGATGTCCACGCTGTTGACGACGAAGGTCAGGAGCTGCTCCAAAAGGGGCCAGATCGCCAAAAGCACCACCTGGCGAGGGAGGCTCTTTCCAGCGAGCTTTCCGGGAAGCTCTCCCGCTTGGGACCTGGAAGCGGCTTCGAGAGAACGACCAGGTCGGGAAGACATGCACTAAGAAGCCGAGCCTGGCCCGAGCGGCAAGGAGGGAAGCGAAAGCGCTTGAAAGATTGGCTTCCGCTTCGGGGGCTTGGTGAAAGCCTGTTCCGAACCATCGCTCGGGCGGCCGATCTGCAAGCGGGGCTATTCCTCCTTGGCCTGGGGACGAGCTTTTCGGTAGTGGGCTACGATCCCCCGGCTCACGCCTTCGGCATACTCTTGGAAGAGGTTTTGGCGGGCTTGGCCCCCAAAGACCTTGGTGCCGGAATACTCCCCCAGGACCGCCCTCGGATAGACGGCCCAGCTGTTCATGACGTAGGGCTCGAGGTAAATGACCGGGCACTGGTAAAGGCGACTCGCGAGGAGATTGCGGGCCCAGACATAGGGATTGGCCGGGAGCACTCGCTTGGCATTGGAGCCGGGGTAGCGGTAAGCGGGAAGGCCGGTGACTTTTTGAAGAGAGCGGGCGATTTCGTCGGCCAAGGGTAGCTCCTCGGCGATGGTGTTTTCCAGCAGTCGATCCAGCAATTCGAAGAGCTGATCGTCCTTGGCAAATTCTCCGTCAGTGAAGCAGCCATTCACGAGCACATGGAGGTGATTGTTGGAGACCAGCTCCGGTTGAGAGGGGTTGCCCCAGGCTTCGGCATTGTAGTGCAAGCAGACCACCAAGTCTGGCTGGAGGAGGCGATTTACGAGGTCCGCACGCGCCCGGATCTCGCTGGCCAAGTAGAAGAGTCGTTCGGAAAACTTTTGCAGAAGAAACTTCCCGGGCGAAATGCCACGGTCCTCGAGGTCAGCAAGGGCATATTCCAAAAAATCGGAGGGCTGGTAGGGGGAGACGGGTTGGTTTCGCTGGCGGACCAGCGTGACGCGGGCACCCTCGGCCACCAACTTGTCCTGCAAAATTTCGGCCGTTCGGAGAGCCATTTCGCCCTCCATCACGGCGGGCAAACTGCCTATTTGGAACCAGCGTTCCTCCATCTGGGCGTAGTCTCCGCCGATGTGCCCGGGATCGAGAGCGATGTGAACACCTTGCAGGAGCTGTTCCGGGAGAGAGGGGGGTGGCCGATCTCTCGCCGGAGTCCAGTAACGGGCCACTTGGACTGGGTTTTCGTCCGTTCGGCGGAAGTGGAGGCGGTAGCGGGCGTCGGGATCGGCCCCGGAAGTTTGGATGAGAGCGTACTCGTCAAAAATTTCGATGCGGGAGGTCCAAGCATCACTTTTGGAAGCATAAATGGCCAGGAGCCGATTGCGGAATTCGGCGGCTGTCAGGCGGCGCTGATGAGGGTCGAGCTCTTCCCATAAAGGGGGCCGCCCCAGGTTCTCCAGATGGGGGGAAAAAGCTGGAACGGGTTCCGCCTGGAGAGCGAGTGGAAAGAGGCAGAGAAGTCCTGGCAGCGTCATCCGAAAAGCCATCTTGCGTGCCCCCACCTGCATGCCATCATGAGCGAACGGCTTGGTAAAGATGGTTCGGATTTTGTTTTTAGGAGACATTGTGGGGGAGCCAGGTCGGCGAGCGGTCATCGAGCAAGTGCCGATCCTGCGACGAGAGCGCGCCATCGATTTTGTGATCGTCAATGGAGAGAACGCGGCCGGGGGACGGGGAATCACTCCCAAGATTGCGATCGACCTGTTGCGAGCGGGGGTGGCGGTCATCACCACGGGCGATCACGTCTGGGACCAGTTCGACTTGGCCAGCTATTTGGAAACGGAGCCCCGCGTCCTGCGACCTCTCAACTACCCCTCGGGAACGCCCGGAGCTGGGAGCGTCATTTTGGAAACCGATCAAGGTCGGGTGGCCGTCCTCAACGCCCAGGGCCGCACCTTCATGAACCCGCCTTTGGAGAATCCGCTGCAAGCTTTGGAGCAGGAAATCCGGCGAATCCGGGAAGAGGAAGGAGTGCGGATCCTCTTCGTGGATTTTCACGCCGAAGCCACAAGTGAGAAAATCGCGATGGGATACGCCCTGGATGGTTCTGTCTCAGCCGTGGTCGGGACCCATACCCATGTGCAAACCGCCGATGAGCAGATTCTCCCAGGAGGGACGGCCTTTCTCTGCGATGCCGGGATGTGCGGTCCAATGCCCTCGGTTTTGGGCCGGGAAGTGGAGCCGGTTCTTCATCGTTTCCGGACGTCCTTGCCGGCGCGATTTCCAGTCGCCAAAGGCCCCGTCCTGCTTTGTGGGGTCCTGGTGGAAGTCGAGGAAGAGACGGGCCAAGCGCGGCACATCGAGCGCTTGCGGCAGCCGGTGGAACCGCCGAACGACGGTGCTTGAGCCCTGCGCGAAAGCCCGCCAAAATCCGGGGACTTTTTTTTTGACAGAATAGGGGACCTAGCTACTGTCCCCTTCGCTCGTTCTCGGGGGGAGGGAACTCGCTTGGAAGACAAAGCCCAAAGGCACTGAATTTCAACGGGTTGTAAACCTCAAAAACGTGCGAAGCCCATCCGGCCCACCACACGGTCGCTGGCCCGTTGCGGCTCTTGTAGCTCAGGGGTAGAGCGCATCCTTGGTAAGGATGAGGTCGCGGGTTCAATTCCCGCCAAGAGCTCCATCACCCGAAAGAGACAAAAAATTCCTATCCCAAAAACCAAACCAACGCAGCTGCACCAGAGCAATGGCTAAAGAAGCATTCAACAGAGACAAGCCGCACGTCAACATCGGCACTATTGGACACGTCGACCACGGCAAGACCACGCTGACGGCTGCCATCACCACCACGCTGGCAGACAAAGGCTTCGCTGAAAAGAAGGCCTATGACGAAATCGATGGGGCCCCCGAAGAACGCGAACGGGGAATCACCATTTCGACTGCCCACGTGGAATATCAGACTGAGGAACGCCACTACGCCCACGTGGACTGCCCGGGCCACGCCGATTATGTTAAGAACATGATCACGGGAGCGGCCCAGATGGACGGGGGCATTCTCGTGGTCTCAGCGGCGGATGGCCCGATGCCTCAGACGCGCGAACACATTCTCCTGGCCCGCCAAGTGGGTGTGCCGGCCTTGGTGGTCTTCATGAATAAGGTCGACCAAGTCGACGACGAAGAACTCCTCGAACTCGTCGAGATGGAAGTGCGTGAGCTTCTCTCGCAATATGAATTCCCCGGCGATGACATCCCCATCGTCAAGGGATCTGCCCTCAAGGCTCTCGAAGGCGACAAAGGGCACCAAGAAAAAATCATGGAACTCATGGACGCGGTCGATCAATACATCCCGCTGCCTGAGCGCCCGGTGGACCAACCATTCCTTCTCCCGGTGGAAGACGTCTTCTCAATCGAAGGTCGGGGGACCGTCTGCACCGGCCGGGTGGAGCGCGGCATCATCAAAAAGATGGAAGAAGTGGAAATCGTGGGCATTCGCGACACCCAAAAGACCACCGTGACCGACATCGAGATGTTCCGTAAGCTGCTCGACGAAGGTCGTGCTGGCGACAACGTGGGGCTCCTCGTGCGGGGTCTCAAAAAGACTGACGTCGAGCGGGGTCAAGTGATTGCCAAGCCCGGATCGACTACCCCCCACAAAAAGTTCACCGCTGAAATCTATGTATTGAGCAAGGACGAGGGCGGCCGCCACACTCCCTTTTTCTCGAACTACCGCCCGCAGTTCTACTTCCGGACCACGGATGTGACCGGTTCCATCAAGCTCCCCGACGGAGTCGAAATGGTGATGCCTGGTGACAACATCTCCCTCGAAGTGGAGCTGATCACCCCGATCGCCATGGAAAAAACCATGCGTTTCGCGATTCGCGAAGGAGGCCGCACCGTCGGTGCCGGCCGGGTCGCTGAAATCGTCGAGTGAGCCCCTCCTTCCGCCACCGAATCACCTAACCCAAACGGAAACGCCTTACGCAAAGAATCGTTCGAACGATTGAGTGCTTTCTCAGAATGCAGGGGGCACGGCTTGGGAGAATGTTCTCCAAGCCGTCGCTCCCTCAACTGTCAAAGGGCAGTAGCTCAACTGGTAGAGTAGTGGTCTCCAAAACCATTGGTTGTGGGTTCGAGTCCCTCCTGCCCTGCCACTCAATCTCATCGACCGAAACGCACCGCCTCCTCCTCTCCCGCGCGTCCCGCCCATGCTGAAGAAGACCACCACCTTTCTCAACGAGGTCAAAATCGAGCTCAAAAAAGCCAACTGGCCGTGGGAACCCAAGACCAAGGAAAGGGGATTCAAGCGTTTCAAGGAGCTGTCTGACTCCACGGTGGTGGTCATCGTCGCGATGCTCCTCCTGGGGGGCTTCGTCTCGCTCTTCGACCTCATCATGCGCGGATTGATCCAAGCGATCACCTCCTTCTGATCCTCCTCCTCTGATGCCAGCCATCCCCACAGCCAAAGAGCAATGGTATGTCGTGCACGTCCTTTCCGGCCAGGAAGGGAAGGTCCGGGACAACATCAAGCGCCGCATTGCGACTGAGGAAATGGGTGACCTCGTTTTCGACGTGCTCGTGCCCACGGAAATGGTTTCCGAGGTCAAGCGGGGCAAGAAAACGGAATCCAAAAAGAAGTTCTTCCCCGGCTACGTCATCGTGAACATGCACCTGCTGGACGACCATGGGAAGCTCGTGGACAAGACTTGGTATTTCATTCAGGAAACCGTGGGATCGATTGGCTTTGCCGGTTCCAAGAACAAGCCGATGCCGATGCGGCAGCGCGAAGTCGACTCCATGCTAGCGCAAATCCAAGAGCGTGAAGAAGGGGCTCGCCCGAAAATTCAGTTTCAGGTCGGCGATGGCGTCAAGGTCGCCGATGGCCCTTTCGAGAGCCAAAGTGGCGTGGTCGAAGAAATCGATCCCGAAAAAGGAAAACTTCTCGTCTCCGTCAGTATCTTCGGTCGCGCCACCCCCGTGGAACTCGAATACTGGCAGGTCGAAAAAGAAGGCTGAAGCCGTCTCGCAACTTTCAATCACTCCTCGTTCTCATCATGGCAAAAGAAGTCGTTAAAACCATCAAACTCCAGATTCCAGCTGGTTCAGCCAACCCGGCTCCTCCAGTGGGTCCCGCCCTGGGACAGGCCGGGGTCAACATCATGGAATTCTGCAAAGCCTTCAACGCGGCCACGCAGAAACAGCAGGGCGACGTCTTGCCCACCGTCATCTCCGTTTACAAGGACAAGAGCTTCACCTTCATCACCAAGCAGCCCCCGGCGGCCGTTCTCCTCAAAAAAGCAGCCAAACTGGCCGCTGGATCAGGCGAACCCAACAAAAAGAAGGTCGGCAGCATCACCAAGGAACAACTCCTCGAAGTCGTCAAAACCAAGCTCCCTGATCTCAACACGGACGACCCCGAACAGGGTGCCCTCATCCTAGCCGGCACCGCGCGCCAGATGGGCCTCGAAATCGAGGGTCTCTAAAGCTCTTTCTCTCCCTACCGCACCCCACTACCGCAGGAGGATCCCCGTGATCCGTTCGCACTGCACCCCAGACATGGCCAAAACCAGAAGCAAACGCTACCTCAAGGCAAGTGAACAGATCGATGCCGACCGTCGCTACAGCCTCTCCGAAGCGGTGACCGCCCTCAAAGGCGTTCCCGCCCCCAAGTTCGATCCCACAGTGACCCTTTCCTTTCATCTCGGGGTGGATCCTCGGCAATCAGATCAAATGGTTCGCGGCACCTGCCCGCTCCCTCACGGCACCGGCAAGACAGTGCGGGTGCTGGTGTTTGCCTCGGGCGAAGCGGCCACCGCGGCCAAGAACGCCGGGGCCGAGTTTGTGGGCTACGAAGACATGCTGACCAAGGTCAAAGGCGGCTTCACCGACTTTGATGTAGCCATTGCGACCGCTGACGCCATGGCGGAAGTGCGGAAATTGGGTCGGGTTCTCGGACCGCGTGGCTTGATGCCGAATCCGAAAACGGGAACCGTGACCGATGACACCGCCGCCGCCGTGCAAGCCGTCAAGGCGGGCCGGGCGGATTACAAATTGGATCGCAATGGCAACATCGCCGTGGCGGTCGGCAAACTCGCCTTCGAGCCAGCCCAAATCGAGGAAAACGCCACCTCCGTCATCGAATCCGTAGTCCGCGCCAAGCCACCCGGGGCCAAGGGCAACTACATCGAATCCATCACCCTCAGCGGAACCATGCTTCCGGGAGCCAAGTTGGACGTCACCCCCTTCTTCAAAGCCTAAGCCAGCCCTCCCCTCATGAATCCTGATAAGAAAACGATTGTCGCGGATCTGGTCGCCAAGCTGGACGCCTGTCCTTACCTCTTCATTGCCGACTACGGTGGGCTCACGGTTCCCCATTTCGAGGAACTACGGAAACGACTGACCGAGGTCGAGGCCGAATGCCATGTCGTCAAAAACAGCTACGTGAAAATCGCCACCAAAGAAATGGGCATGCCGGATCTGAGCGAGTCGCTCTCCGGGCAGACCATGATGATTTCTGGCGAAAAGGACGTGTGTGCCGCGGCTAAGGTCGTGACGACCTTTGAAAAGGAATTCAGCAAGCCCAGCCTGCGGGCAGGCGTGCTCGATGGCGAACTCCTGGATGAGGCCAAGATCAAATCGCTCGCCTCCCTCCCCTCGCGCGAAATCCTGCTGGCACAACTGCTCGGGCTGCTCAACCAGCCGGCTGCCCAGCTCGTTCGCACCCTCAATGAGCCCGCCTCGGCACTGGCCAGAGTTCTGAAGGCGTATTCGGAAAAAGAAAGCTGACACCCCACCCTTTGAATCGATGGCAACGGCCGTTCTCCGCGGCTGGAACCTGAACCCACTACCAACTAAACCAATGGTTCCTCGTCGGGCCCGCGGCTGCGGGTCTTAAATCCACCGGTGCTCCGGCTGGGCGGCGATACCGAAAGGAGAACATATGGCTAATATTGACCAACTCGTAGAAGACCTGAGCGGGATCACTGTCCTCGAGGCAGCTGAACTCGTGAAATCGCTGGAAGACAAGTGGGGCGTGAGCGCCGCTGCTCCGGCCGCGGTAGCCGCAGCCCCCGCCGCTGGTGGAGGAGACGCCGCTCCTGCCGAAGAGAAAACTGAATTCGACGTCATCCTCGCGGAAGCCGGCGGCAACAAAATTGCTGTCATTAAGGAAGTTCGCGGCGTCGTTTCCGGGCTCGGCTTGGCCGACGCTAAGAAACTCGTCGAAAGCGCACCGGCTCCCCTCAAGGAAGGTGCCTCTAAGGAAGAAGCCGAAGAAATCAAAAAGAAGATGGAAGCGGCCGGCGCGAAGGTGGAGATCAAATAATCTTCTCCTTTTTTCCACCGGAGCTGGATCGCGCCTGGCAAATGGGCGATCTGGCTCCGGTCCTTCCACCGCCAGCCCATTTGCCAAACCTCGCGGGAGAGAAATCCCGCACTCCTCTCACAGGCAGTCACGAGCCGCTCTTTCCCCGCTGGAAAATGGCGTCTCGTCCCTGCCTGTCTCCACTCTACGGACTCCGCGCTCACGCGCCCAACTGAAGAACTCACTGATTATGTCGGAACGCCGCTACTTCGGGAAATTCAAAGAGGTGGTCGAACCACCCAATCTCATCGAGATCCAACTCCAGTCCTATGAGGACTTTCTACAAAAACACGTTCCTCCTACCGAGCGCAATGAAACCGGCCTCCAAGCCGTTTTCCGCGAGGTCTTCCCCATCGATAGCTATGACGGCACCGTGGAGTTGGACTTCGTTCGCTACGAAATCGGCGAGCCGAAGCTCACTCCCCTAGAAGCCCAGCGGGATGGCGAGACCTACAGCGCCCCCCTTTACGTCACCTTCCAGCTGACCGATGAAACCGGCGCCAAGGAAGAGCGCGTCTACATGGGCGAGCTGCCCATGATGACCCGTCGTGGCACCTTCACCATCAACGGAGCCGAGCGCGTCGTGGTGGCCCAGCTCCACCGCTCCCCAGGGATCTGCTTCGAAACCAGCACCCACCTCAACGGAAAACTCCTTCACTCCTTCCGGATCATTCCCGATCGTGGTTCGTGGCTGGAGGTCCAGTTCGACACCAACGACCTGCTCTACGTCTACCTCGACCGCCGTCGTCGCCGTCGCAAGTTCCTCGCCACCACCTTCCTTCGTGCCATCGGTTATGCCTCGAACGAGGCCATCGTGCGCGAGTTTTTCAAAATCGAGAAGCTCAAGCTGGCCGATGAAATGGACGAAGAACTCCTCAGTTCCAAGGTCCCTTTCAGCGACGTCATGGACGGGGAAATCGCCGTCTGCAAGGCCTGGGAACCGCTCACCATCGGCGTGGTTCGCCAGTTGATCGCCCTGGGGCACAAAAACATCGAAACCATCGATGCCACCGAGAACGAACTCCTCCTGAAGTCGCTCAAAAAAGACCCCGCCACCAACGAAGAGGAAGCGCTCAAGGACATCTACCGCAAACTCCGTCCCGGAGACCCGCCCACCACGGCCAACGCCAAGGCCCTCCTGAAACGCCTCTTCTTCGATCCCAAGCGCTACGACCTCACTCGAGTGGGTCGCTACAAGATCAATCAAAAGCTCGGCCTCGGCGTCGACTCCGAAATGCGCGTCATGGTGGCGGACGACTTCGTGGCTGCCATGAAATATCTTCTCGGCCTGAAAAAGGGTGAGGGCGTGCTCGATGACATCGATCACCTGGGATCTCGCCGCGTGCGCGCGGTAGGCGAACTCCTGGCCAACCAATGCCGCGTCGGCCTGGCTCGAACCGAACGTCTCGTGAAAGAGCGGATGACCCTCTTCGACGTCAACATCGAGGGCATGACGCCCCAGAAGCTCATCAACCCCAAGGCGCTCAGCGCGGTGGTGCGGGACTTCTTTGGTCGTTCCCAGCTCTCCCAGTTCATGGACCAGACGAACCCGCTCTCCGAGCTGACCCACAAGCGGCGTCTCTCCGCACTCGGGCCCGGCGGCCTGAATCGGGACCGCGCCGGTTTCGAGGTGCGCGATGTCCACCCCTCCCACTATGGCCGGATCTGTCCTATTGAGACCCCGGAAGGTCCCAATATCGGGCTCATCAACTCCATGTGCACCTTCGCGCGCATCAATGAGTTTGGCTTCATCGAGACGCCTTACCGCAAGATCGTGAAAGGCCGCGTCACCAACAAGGTGGAATACCTCACCGCAGACCAGGAAGAGAATTACCACGTCGCCCAGGCGAACAACCCGATCGATGACAAAGGCAACTTCCTAAACGAAGGCATCACGGCTCGTTACCGAGGGGAATTCCTCGAGCTTCCCAAAACCGAGGTCCAACTCATGGACGTCTCCCCCAAGCAGATGGTCTCGGTGGCAGCCAGCATGATTCCTTTCTTGGAACACGATGACGCGAACCGCGCCCTCATGGGTTCGAACATGCAGCGCCAAGGGGTGCCGCTCCTCGTCTCGGATTCCCCTATTGTCGGAACGGGCATGGAAGGCAAGGCCGCTCGGGACTCCCGGGCCGTCGCCATTTCCGAAAGCAATGGAGTGGTGGCCGCGGCCACTGCCGAGCACATTGTGGTGACCAAAAACGGCAAATTGCCAGTCTCCGAGCAGCGCTTCTTGAGCGAGCCCGAAAAAGTCAAAAGTGATCCCGAAAAGGGCCTTTACGTCTACCCACTCCGCAAATTCATGCGCTCGAATGCGGGCACCTGCATGAACCAGCGTCCCATCGTGAAAAAGGGCGAGAAAGTCAGCACGGGCCAAGTCCTCGCGGACGGACCCAATACGGAAAACGGGGAGTTGGCCATTGGACGCAATGTCCTGGTGGCCTTCATGCCCTGGAATGGTTACAACTTCGAGGATGCCATCACGATCTCCGAACGGATCGTGAAAGAAGACGTCTACACCTCCATCCACGTAGAGGAATTCGACATCGGCGCGCGCGACACCAAGCTGGGGCCGGAAGAAATCACCCGCGACATCCCCAACGTCGGAGAAGACGCCCTGAAAAACCTGGGTCATGACGGCGTCATCCGCGTAGGCGCGGAGGTCAAACCAGGGGACATCCTCGTCGGAAAAATCACTCCCAAAAGCGAGACCGAATTGGCGCCCGAAGAGCGCCTCCTGCGGGCCATTTTCGGGGAAAAGGCGGCCGACGTGAAGGACACCTCACTGCGGGTGCCCTCGGGCTGCAATGGCATCGTGATGGACGTGCGGGTCTATTCCCGTGGACCCGGAGCCGAAGCCAAAAAGACCGACCCCGCCGAAGCCAAGCGCCAGATCAAAGAGATCAATGAAGACTATAAGCGCAAGCTCGATGAATTGACCGACCAGCTGACCGAGAAGCTCTCGGCCGTGCTCTTGGGAGAAAAAATCCCCCTCGACGTGGTCAATGGCCAAACCGGCGAGATCATCATCGGCGCCAACAAGAAAATCACCAAGACGCTCCTGAAAAAGATGGCGTCGGCCCATGACAATATTGACATCGATCCGAGCCCGGTCCGAAACAAGATCTTCGATATCATCGGGGGCTTCGAGCAGAAATTCGCCGATCTCGATGAAGACCGTGATCGCCAACTGGAAGCCACCGAGAGCGGCGAAGAAGTCGATCCCGGCATCATCAAGCAGGTCAAAGTCTACGTCGCCAAAAAGCGCAAGCTCAGCGTGGGCGATAAGATGGCCGGCCGCCACGGCAACAAGGGCGTGGTCGCCAAGATCGTGCCCGAAGAAGATATGCCCTTCCTCGAGAATGGCCAGCCAGTCGACATCTGCCTCAACCCGCTCGGCGTCCCGAGCCGGATGAACGTGGGACAAGTCCTGGAAACCCACTTGGGAGTGGCCGGGCGTGCCCTCGGCTTCAAGGTCGCCACGCCCGTTTTCGACGGTATTTCCGAAGAAAAAGTCTGGGAGTTCATGAAGGAAGCCAAGCAAGTGCCGGGCTTCGAATGGATTGGAGAAAAGGGCAAATCAGATGTCTACGACGGTCGCACGGGGGACAAGTTCCACCAAAAGGTCGTGGTCGGCGTCATCTACATGCTGAAGCTCGGCCACCTGGTAGCGGACAAGATCCATGCCCGGGCCGTCGGCCCCTACAGCTTGGTCACCCAGCAGCCCCTTGGCGGGAAAGCCCAGTATGGCGGCCAGCGTTTCGGGGAAATGGAGGTCTGGGCTCTGGAAGCCTATGGCGCTGCCTACACCTTGCAGGAACTCTTGACCGTGAAATCGGACGACGTCCAAGGGCGGACTCGGATCTACGAATCCGTGGTGAAGGGAGACAACGCGCTCGAGGCCGGCACGCCCGAATCCTTCAACGTTCTCATCAAGGAAATGCAAAGCCTCGGCCTCAACGTGAAGGTGGGACCGAAAGACCAGAACAGCGCGGAGGACGTGCTGGAAAGCCTCAGTGCCTGATAGGTAGAAACCAAGACAAGCGACTAACGATTTACTGACTATGAGCATCGAAGACAGCCTACAGGAACTTTTCGGCACGCCCCAAAAACCGGACAACTTCGACCAAGTGGCCATCACCGTGGCCGCTCCCGAGAACATCCGTTCCTGGAGCGCGGGCGAAGTTCAGAATCCGGAAACCATCAACTACCGGACCTTCAAACCGGAAAAGGGCGGACTGTTCTGCGAGCGGATTTTTGGTCCCACCAAGGACTGGGAATGTGCCTGCGGAAAGTACAAGCGCATCAAGCACAAAGGCGTCATTTGCGATCGCTGCGGGGTGGAGGTCACCCTCAGCCGTGTCCGACGCGAGCGCATGGGCCACATTGAGCTGGCCGTCCCCGTGACCCACATCTGGTTCTACAAGTGCATGCCCTCGCGCCTCGGCTTGGTCCTGGATATGACCGCCCGCCAGCTCGAGCGCGTCATTTACTATGAGGACTACATCGTGACCGATCCCGGCAACACCACCTTGGAAAAGGCCCAGCTATTGACGGAAACCGAATTTCGCGAAGCCGAAGACGAATTCGGGGAAGACAGCTTCCGGAGCGGCATGGGCGCCGAGGCCATCAAAGACCTCCTCTCCCAAACCAATCTCCAAGAACAGATCGAAGAACTGGAAGAAGCCATGCAGAACACCCGCTCGAAGCAGGTGCGCAAAAAGCTCGCCAAGCGGCTCAAGCTGGCCCAGGGCTTCCTCTCCTCCCGTAGCCGACCGGAGTGGATGGTCATGGACGTCCTCCCGGTCATCCCCCCAGACCTTCGTCCGCTCGTGCCCTTGGAAGGGGGCCGCTTCGCCACGTCCGACCTGAACGATCTTTATCGCCGGGTCATCAACCGGAACAATCGACTGAAGAACCTCCTCATGCTCAAGACCCCGGATGTCATCATCCGGAATGAAAAGCGCATGCTCCAGGAAGCCGTCGATGCCCTCTTTGATAACGGGCGTCATGGCCGGGCCGTGACCGGCGCGGGCAATCGTCCGCTCAAATCGCTCAGCGATATGCTCAAGGGCAAGAGCGGTCGTTTCCGTCAGAATCTCCTGGGCAAGCGGGTCGACTACTCGGGCCGCTCCGTCATCGTGATCGGACCCGAACTCAAGCTCCACCAATGCGGTCTTCCCAAAAAGATGGCCCTGGTCCTCTTCGAACCCTTCATCATCCGCCGACTGAAGGAAATGGGCTACGTCCACACCGTCCGCTCGGCCAAAAAAATGATTGAGCGCCGGACGCCCGAAGTGTGGGACATCCTGGAGGAAGTCACCAAGGGGCATCCGGTTCTCCTGAACCGTGCTCCCACTCTTCACCGGCTCTCCATCCAAGCCTTCGAACCAGTCCTCATTGAAGGCTCGGCCATCCGCCTGCACCCGCTGACTTGTTCGGCTTACAATGCGGACTTCGATGGCGACCAGATGGCCGTCCACGTCCCGCTCTCGGTCGAGGCCCAGATGGAAGCGCGCCTCCTCATGTTGGCGCCCAACAACATCTTCTCGCCCTCGAGCGGCCGACCCATCACCACGCCTTCGCAGGACATCATCCTGGGAACCTACTACCTCACCCACGCCAAGGAACTCATGCCCCAAGAGCGCGAGAAAACCCATTTCTCCCTCTTTGCCGAGACCTCGGAGGTGGAGTTCGCGATCGCAAGCCGCAAAATCCAATACCACGATTGGATCCGACTGAAGAACCCTGACAAGGGGAACGACACCGTCTTCGGCGATAAAGAAGCCAGCGTCATCGAGACCACCGCGGGCCGGGTTCGCTTCAATGAAATCTGGCCAAACGGCTTGGGCTTCATCAACCGCACCATTGGCAAAAAGCAGATCGGGGAAGTCATCTGGCGTTGTTTCCAGGTGGCGGGTCGCGAAGAAACCGTCAAGACCCTCGACTCGCTCAAAGAGCTTGGCTTCAAAGAAGCCAGCCGCTCCGGTGCTTCCATCGGGCTGGTCGACATGGTCATCCCTGACGAAAAAGTCGATCAGTTGGAGAAGTCCTACGCTGAGATCGATACGGTCGAGAAGCAGCACAAGGCCGGGATCATCACCGACGGCGAGCGCTACAACCGCATCATCGATATTTGGACGCACGCGGGCGACCAAATCCAGCAGGCCCTCTACCGCAATCTCCAATACAACGAAGGCAACAAGCAGCTCAATCCGCTTTACATGATGGTGGACTCAGGCGCTCGGGGAAACAAGCAGCAGATCAAGCAGCTCTCGGGGATGCGCGGCCTGATGGCCAAGCCGTCCGGCGAAATCATTGAGCGTCCCATCACCTCGAACTTCCGAGAAGGGCTCAGCGTCTTGGAATACTTCATTTCGACCCACGGAGCGCGCAAAGGCTTGGCGGACACCGCTCTCAAGACGGCCGACTCCGGCTACCTTACCCGCAAGCTGGTGGACGTCTCCCAGGACGTCATCATCACCGAAGAAGACTGCGGCACCGTCAACGGCATTCTCGCCAAGTCGGTCTACGAAGGCGATGAGGAAGTCGTCAGCCTGGCCAGCCGGGTCTACGGTCGGGTCAGCTGCGAGAAAATCGTCGATCCCGTCACGAGCGAAGTCATCGTGGAGGTCAATCAGCTCATCGATGAAAAACAAGCGGACCATCTCCAAGACATCGGGGTGGAACAGCTCAAGATCCGCTCCGTGCTGACCTGCGAATCCGACCAAGGAGTCTGCAAAAAGTGCTACGGCCTCAACCTGGCCACCGGCGCGGAAGCCAAGATGGGGGATGCCATCGGGATCATCGCGGCCCAATCGATCGGGGAGCCGGGCACCCAGCTCACTATGCGGACCTTCCACGTGGGCGGCACCGCCGCTTCCACCTTCAAGCAGCCCATGATCAAGGTGAAGCAAGGTGGCATCGTGCGCTATAGCAATATCCGCTCGGTCGAAACCACGGACGGCACCTTCATCGCCCTCAACAAAAACGGGAGCATCACGGTGGAAGACAAATCCGGCCGCGAGCTCGAGTCCTACAACCTGGTCATTGGCACCGAGTTGACCGTCAAAAATGGCGGCAGCGTGAAAGCGGGCCAACAAATCGCCCAGTGGGACCCCTACAACGTCCCCATCATCACCGAGAAGGGCGGCAAGATCGAATACCGGGATATGATTCCGGGGATCACGGTGGCCAAGGAGCGCGACGCGGAAACCGGCGCGCAAACCATGACCGTCATCGAACACAAGGAAGACCTGCACCCGCAAATTGTCATCGTGGACGCCAAGTCAGGCGAGGTGCTGGCGAACTACTCCATTCCCGCCGGGGCCAACCTCTCCGTGAAAGAGAAGCAGAAGGTCAGCCCGGGCACGCTCATCGCCAAGACGCCCCGCAAAGTCTCCAAGACCAAGGACATCACCGGGGGTCTCCCTCGGGTGGCCGAGCTCTTCGAAGCGCGCCGTCCGAAAGACGCCTGCGACATCGCCAAGATCGATGGAGAGGTCGACTTCGGAACCAACGTCCGCGGGAAGCGCCGCCTCATCGT
Source organism: Verrucomicrobiota bacterium (assembly GCA_039027815.1). Classification (NCBI taxonomy): domain Bacteria; kingdom Pseudomonadati; phylum Verrucomicrobiota; species Verrucomicrobiota bacterium. The sequence continues at coordinate 6,601 of JBCCJK010000036.1, read as the reverse complement.
GCGCGACCCGGGGACCGAGGAGGAAGCCGAACACCTCATCCCGCTCAACAAGCACATCATCGTGGCCAAGGGCGACACCGTGAAGCGGAGCCAACAGCTAACCGAAGGTCCGGTCGTCTTGCAAGACGTCCTCGAGATCAACGGCCCCCACGCGCTCATGGAGCACTTGGTGAATGAAGTGCAGGAGGTCTACCGACTCCAAGGGGTGGAAATCAATGACAAGCACATTGAAATCATTTCCCGTCAGATGATGCGCAAGCTCAAGATCACCGACCCGGGAGACACCGACTTCCTCTGGGGCGATCAAGTGGACCGAGTCGAGTTCAAGCTCGCTAATGACGAAATCGTGGAGCAAGGCGGCAAGCCGGCCGAGGCCGAGCCCGTCCTCTTGGGAATCACGAAAGCTTCCCTCGAGACCGAAAGCTTCATCAGCGCGGCCTCCTTCCAAGACACCACCCGGGTCCTCACAGAAGCTTCCACCCTGGGCAAGGTGGACACCCTGCGCGGTTTCAAGGAAAACGTCATCATGGGGCACCTCATTCCCGCCGGGACCGGGTTTTCGACCCACCGCCACATCAGCCTGCGGCCGACGGTCGAGCCGGAACCAGAAGTCTTTGAAGCGGGCGAGGAGATGGAAGCAGCCGCCGTGGGAGACGACTTCGACGCGGAGTAATACCAAGCTGCAGAATTCACTGGTAGAATGGCCGAGTGGATTTCGGGCCAGACCAAGGCGCGACGAGGGCGCGGTGCAAGCACCGTAACCGAGGAGCAACGCAAGGCTGGCTCGAAATCCACCGGCTCTCCTTTCCCCGCGCTTCAGCGCCTCTTCCCCACATCACCTTCCCTCCATTCTACCTGTGAATTCTGGAGGTTGGTATAATACGACTTCTATTTGCGAGACCGCTTCTAGCCAAAGTCCGCCTGGGGAATTCCCTCGGGAGCGGGGGATGGCTGGAGCGACCTTTTGGGAGCGCTGCTCTCCAAGAACTCGATGGCGATCCGGATCGCCTCCGGATGCATCATGATGAAGGTGTGATCGGCCTCAATGACATGAGAGGCATCCACCCCCGGGGCATGCCCCCCGGCCACGCCCACAAAGCCATCCCCTTCGCCCTCATGCCAACCTCGGAAAAACGGGACCACGGCGCGTCGGCCCATGACCACGCAGGCCGGGATGGGGACCGCCCCCAGCTTCTTGGGGATCCCATCGGTCCCCAACTGCATGGCCGCCGAGCCCATAAGAAGGGGAAACCAGGTCTTCTTGCCCAGCCGGTCCACGATCTCATTTCCTTGATTGGGCGGGGCCAGCATAACGAGCCGTCCCGGGTTGGCGGGGGGCTCATTCTTGAGGAGCCAGCGAACGAGGATGCCGCCCAAGGAATGGGTCACAAAATGGATCCGGCGGTCGCCCAACTTTTCAATTTCAGGCAGGATGTATTTCCCGATGAGGGTGGGGATGTCTGCCAAGTGGGAAGGATAGGAGATATTCACCACGTGAAATCCCCGGGCATGGAGGCGCTTGGCCAGCGGCTTCATGGCAAAGTAGTTTCGACTGAGCCCGTGCAGCAAAACGACGGCCTCACCCTCACAAGGCTTGGTCTGGACGGCTCGCAAGAGGAAGAGCGGCAAGGTCAAAACCGCCAAAAGGCGTTCATCCCATTGAACCGGGGAAGGGCAGGAGGATTGGGCTTGCGAGGGCATCAACTTGGTGTGTGGTGGCGGAGGAGAGGAACCCCATCCGGGGGTAGCAATCATGTATGGCGAGTGAGGAATTGTCACCTGTGGAAGTACACAGCCACTACATTCGCGCCCGCAACTGCCTCTTCATCGAAGCCCGCCTGGCCTCCCTTTACATGGACTACTACCTGCACTTGCAGGACCACGAACTGCGCTACACCCAGGACCAGGATCGCTCGCTGAAAGAGGCCTTGGCCTGTCTTTTGTTGCACCTGGTCTCCCGACCGCGGGAGGAAACGGTCGCCTGGACCATGAATTTCAGCGATCCCGCCATGAACCTCTTCGTGACCGGGAATAGCCGCCCCGGCCAGATCACTGGACGGATCTTCACCGAGGAAGTGCGCGAGGCCCGCCAAAACCTCTTCTACTCCCAGGTGCAGATCCCGGACGGACCCAGCTACAACAGCATGGTGAAGGTGGAGGGGCGGGCGATTTTGTCGCTGGTGGAGCAGTTCTACGACCAGAGCGAGCAACTCCCGGCCCGCTTCTTTGAGCTGCCCGATGAGCGATTCTGCGTCGTGAAAGGCATGCCAGAGGCGGACGAAAGCTGGCTCCGATCGCTCACCTTGCCAGAGGTGGAAGCGCTCCGGGAGACAGAGACCGTCAAATTCTTGGAGACGCGGAGCTACCGCTTTGACTGCGGCTGCCGCATCGATCGGATTCTCCCGGCCCTCTCCGGAATTGCCTCGCGCGACATGGAAGAACTCTTCGGCGGCCAGGAGGTCATCCGGATTACCTGCCCGCGCTGCGGCCTCCGCTACGCCCTGTCCAGAGACATGATGAAGGCCTTTCTCGAGCGAGAGAACCTGGAGTGAAAGCTGCCTGCTCCCAGGGCGCTCGGGTGCCCGTGGTCCCGCTCACATCCGCTCCAACAAACGCTCCAGCCGGAAACGGGTGAAATCGAGTTGCTCGGCGGAGGGCCGGGGAATCATTTCCTCGGGCAGGCCTGGTCGCAAAGCCTGCAATTGAAACTGCGCGGCCCGCAGGTAAGCCTGGAGGGCGGCGGCCGGTCGCTCGGCCCGCTCGTGGGAAAGCGCTAGGGCCAGGGCCTCGCGGGCGGCTGCCGAGTAGGCGGACCACTCCGTCCCGGGAACAGCGGGGGGAAGGGGCAAAGGTTCGAGCCCGAGGCGGCTCAAGACCCCTCGCCACTCCAGCTCCAAGCGCTCGACCGCTTGGGCGTGCCGGGAGGCTTCCGGGGCGGCGGGGAGGGCGGAAGACTTTTCTACGATGATGGGGGGATACTCGTGGGCCACCGGGGCGGGTGATCGACCCAAGAGGAGTCCCGGCGAGACAGGGTGGGCCGCCAAAGAGGGCCCTTCGGCCTGTCGGTCGTGGAGAGTGACGGTGAAAACGCCCGGGTCGTTTTGGGTGCTTGCCTGGGGGAGCCCCAGGCAAGCCAAGCTTGGGGGTTGCAGAAGGGGCTGGCTGGGACCCAGCGCTCGGGCCTCCAACTTCAGCGGCAGGGCCACATGCACCAAAAAGACCGCCGACAGCACCCCTAGGAGCACGAAAGAATCGCGCAGATTGCTGCCGGGGACCCAGCGCTTGGCTTGGGCATTGAGAATTCTCGTCATGCGCTCCTTGGCCTGCCCTCCTGTAAGACAGGCTGCCCCGAGCGGGGGGGCCTCTTTTCGGCGGCTCCAGCTCAAGACTTCAAAAAGGCTCGTGGCATACTCGACCGGAGAAACACCCGCTCGCAGGACGAGATCGTCACAAGACTTTTCCGACTCGCTGCGCAGCAGGTCCATGACCTTGCGGTAAAGAGGCTCGCACCAGAGGAAGGCCCGCATCCAGAGAGCCACCGGCCCCACAAAGTTGTCCCGGTTCTTCCAGTGAGCCAGCTCATGCAGGAAGACCAAACGGAGCTTTTCCTCCGGCCAGTCCTTCATGTAGCCCGGCAGAGTCAGCCGAGGCGAAAAAGTCCCGTGGATCATGGGGCTGGCGGCCTCCTCTCCCAAACGCAGCCGGACTCGCTCGCGAATGCCCATCGTGCGAGCCAAACGGGCAGCCAGTCGTTGCCATCCAGGATGGAAGACCTCGCGGAGGGAGCGATTGATCCGCCGCAGCTCACGGTATTTTCCTAAGAGGTAGCCCCCACCCAGAAGCGTCCCTCCGAGCCAGAGGAAAAAGAAGCTGGTCGCGAACCAGTCCGGCAGGGCCAGCACCCCCAGCTCGAGCGAAGGCTTGGTTGAGGAAGCTTCGTGGGCCATCGCGGGCGAGCTCGCCTCTTGTCTGACCGGAGAAAGCAGCCAGTCCGGTAAAAAGCTGGAAGAGCCGACCTCCTCGTCGGGGTGGGAGGCCGGCGAGGGCCCGAGCGCCCAAAAGGTGCCCATCAAGAAAAAAGTGTAGGCCGGGACCGTCATGGCCGCGCACAAGGTGCTCAAGAGAATGAGGCGACGGAGGGCCGGGGCCGCCCCTCGTGCGGCCAAAAACACCAGGAGACCGGCCCCGCTAATGCAGGCCACGCGGAGCAGCATTTCCAAAATGCGCAAACCGACTTCGCTCATGGTGTGGGTGGTGGGAAAAGGAGCTTCTCCGGCAGCGGTCAGGAGCAGGCCAAGCGAAGAGGGCTAGCTCTCTCGCCGGCGCGCGTCTTCCAGCATCGCTTGCAGTTCTTCCAATTCTTTCGGGGTCACTTCAGACTCCTCTGAACTGATGAGCGTGCTCACCAGCTCCTTGGGGGAGCCATTGAAAAAGGTTTCCATCAATTGGCTGAGGGCACTCCGCTTGGCGTCCTCCACGCTGTGCTGGACTCGGAAGATGTATTTTTTGCCTTCTTTCCTGTGCTGGACGACTCCCTTGTTTTCCAGAATGCGGAGCATGGCTCGCACGGCCGAGTAGCCGGGGGCGCTCGGCATCTGGACCTGGACCTCGGAAACCGAGGCCTCGCCCTCCTTGAAAAGAATGTCCACGATCTGTCGCTCGCGACGGCTCAGGGAATGGGCGAGATGACTCATAGGGGTTTCCCGGTTAAGGGGAGGCAACGTAGGAGCTTCCCAAGGAAGTGACAGAATCGCAAGCAAAAACCAAGAGCCCCCCGGCTGAGCCCGCGAAATTGCTCATCGCGGGCTGCGGCTTTCTCGGAAGTGAAATCGCCCGCCAAGCCCAGGCCGAGGGCTGGGAAGTGGAGGGCCTGGTGCACCGCCCCGAAACGGCGGAAGAGTTGCGCAACCTGCTGGGCATTCCCATCCTAGTGGGCGACCTGGGCGATCGGGAGTCGCTCCGCCCCTTGGCCGAGACTCGCCAGGGCCTGGACCTCATCCACTGCGCCAGTTCAGGCCGAGGAGGAGCCGAGGCCTACGAGCGAGTTTATCTCCATGGCACCCGTCATCTTTTGGAACTCTTCTCCCCCCGAAAGCTTCTTTTCACGGGCAGCAGTTCGGTTTACGGACAGACGGATGGCTCGTGGGTCACGGAGGAAAGTCCGGCTGAGCCGACTCGGAAGACAGGTCGACTGCTGCTGGCCGCCGAGCAAGCCACCCTCTGCCACCCCCTGGGAATAGTGGCCCGTCTGGCGGGGCTTTACGGGCCGGGCCGGAGTGTCATCTTAAAAAAGTTTCTCAGAGGGGAGGCCATCTTAGAAGAGGGCGGCTACCGCTACCTCAATCAGATTCACCGCGATGACGCCGCGGCCGCCTGCCTGCACTTACTGGAGCGAGGCCAGCCCGGCCTGGTCAACGTCTGCGATAGCCAGCCCCTCACCCAGAGGGAATGCTACGGATTCCTGGCGGAGCACTTCCAGAAACCGCTCCCGCGAGAAGGCCCGCGCGATCTCAATCGGAAGAGAGGCTGGAGCCACAAGCGGATCAGCAACCAAAAGCTCCAGCAGGCGGGCTTTCAGGCGCGCTTTCACGACTTCCGGGAGGCCATTTTGAACGATCCTCGGATGCGCGCGAAGGCAAGCTAGGCCGGGCCCGCTGCCGGGGAAGCGACGAACCAAACAGAGCCTCATACCAAGCTGCAGAATTGGCTCGAAAGACACCGGCTCTCCCTTCCCCGCGCTTCAGCGCCTCTTCCCCACACCACCTTCCCTCCAGTCTACCAGTGAATTCTGGAGGTTGGTATCAGATCACGATAGAAAGAACCCAAGAGAGGACCAAAAGAAAGGCCGAGACGAGCAGAACCAGCGTGACTCGCCCCGCGCGATCCAACCGCCTGGTCTCGCTAAACCCCTCGGGAAAGACCAAACAAGGAATCCGGATGGCAAAGCCAACGAGGGGCAGAAAGACAAACCAGCACCACCAAGGATTTCGACCTATGTTTTTCATTCGATGGTAGACGGGCACCATAGAGAACGAGGCGAAGAGAAGGGACAAAACCAAAAAGCTGGCCTCCTGCGAGACCTGATTAAAAGACAGAAACTGTAAGAACCCGATCCCCAAGTCAGCCAGTAAGAAGGCTCGCCGGCCGATCCCGCCATATTCCTCCAAGGGATGGGTCGGAGTGTCTTGCAAAACCGCCTTGGGAACTTCGTAGGGATTCTCCACCATGGATCAGGTTATACCAAGCTACAGAATTGGCTGGTAGAATGGCCGAGTGGATTTCGGGCCAGACCAAGGCGCGACGAGGGTGCGGTGCAGGCACCGTAACCGAGGAGCAACGCAGGGCTGGCTCGAAAGACACCGGCTCTCCCTTCCCCGCGCTTCAGCGCCTCTTCCCTACATCACCTTCCCTCCATTCTTCCAGTGAATTCTGGAGGTTGGTATTAGGGCAGGTTTTTTCCGGTTCAACTCAAATTTTAATGGGTGATAGGTCGAGTTTGCCGAGGAAGAAGAGGATGCGGGTTCTGTAGGAGTGGAAGTGGTGGAAGCCTCTGGCTGAGGATTTGATGGCTTGGATGCGGCTGTTGAGGCCTTCGCTCAGT
>JBCCJK010000035.1 GCA_039027815.1 Verrucomicrobiota bacterium | reverse complement strand
GGGGAAGGGAGAGCCGGTGTCTTTCGAGCCAGCCCAGCGTTGCTCCTCGGTTACGGTGCCTGCACCGCGCCCTCGTCGCGCCTTGGTCTGGCCCGAAATCCACTCGGCCATTCTACCAGCCAATTCTGCAGCTTGGTATTAGGACGTGGTGGCGGCGGCTTGGGGAGGGGCGGTGTCTTGGCTTTCTTCTTTGGAGAGGAGGCGGGAGAGGGCGGTCAGGTGGGGGAATTCCACCAGCATGCCAAGGATGAGCGCGGCGTAGATGAGCGGCTGGTCGGGGAGGGCGATCATGGTGAGCCCGAGGACGAGAGGGGTGTTGCGGGCGGCGGTCGTCATGGCCAGCAAGACCTTTTGCCCGTGGGCCAAGCGGAAACGGCGGGCCAAGAATTCTCCCAGCAACCAGGTGACCAGGAAAAAGAGAAAGACGGCCGGCAGGATGAAGGCCAGCTCCCCGGGATGAGCCAGAAGAGTGGGGGCGTGCTGTCCGAAGACGCAGCAGACGAGGGCCGCCAGGATCCAAGGGACGAGCGAACCAGCCAAGCGCGGCAGCGTTTCAAAGCGGGTGGGGGATAGGAGGCGGGAGAGAAGGAAACGCAAGAGGAGGGCCCCAGCGAAGGGGAGGAGGAACCATTGCCAGAGACTGCCCCAGAGGCCGCTCACTCCGCTCCCGCTCGGCGTGCCAATGAAGAGCGTTAGGTAGACGGGGAAGAGGAGGAGCTGGGAGAGCAAATTGATCGGCAAGAGGACGGCGCCGAGCGCGACATCGCCCTTGGCCATGCGGGTGAATCCGAGGAACCAATCGGTGCAAGGAAAGAGGAAGTAGAGAAGCAGTCCGGCAAAGAGGGCGGGTTGGTTCCCGAAGAAGAGCGAGGCGATGCCCCATCCGAGGAGCGGGATGAGCAGGAAATTGGCGGCCCAGGCGAGGGAGAGGAAACGCAGGTGGCGGGTGGCCTTCAGGAGCGGTTGAAAGCGGACTTCAAAGAAGAGCAAGACCAGCAAGCTCAGCACGAGGGGGTCGATGACGGCCCCGAGAGCTTCCCCGGCGGCCGGGGAGAGGAGGCCGAGGGCCAGGCCGGGCAGGACCGCGAGCGGGAGAAGGATGGCGGTGGCGTTGGGCGAGAGGGTCACGAGGCGAAGGCGGAAGGTTCGGGCGCGGTCTCGGTCGGCTCGATGGCGCATTCACAGTTCGTGCAGCAGTCGAGATCGGAGTTCATGAAGCCGGCCTTGAGGTAAGGGAGGAGCTTTTCATCGACTTCTGGCTTACCGAGGCGAGTGGCGATTTCGTGAGCGATGACGCCAAAGCGGGCTCGGAATTTATAGATGAAGCAGAAGAGCGAGTTGCGGTGGACGAGGGAGGGGCCGGAGTAGAAGAGCCCAGGGGTGAGGGTCGATTCATCCGCTTCTTCGCTGAAGCAAGGGAGCGAGTTTTCATCGTGCTCGAAGAGGTTCTCGACCAGGCCGAGGCCGCTGTGGAAGCCGTTGGCCAGGATGGGTCGGGTGTGAGAGACGAGCGGAATGTCGTCCTGATCGCGGAGGGTCCACCACTCGGCTTCTTTTTCGATCTGCCGAATTTCGGTGTTTTTGACGAATTCGAGCTTTTGGGCGCGATCGGTCTGGCGCAGAAGCGCACGCAGGCGGTCCATGGTGCGGGGGCTGAGCGAGCGGGAGGGGTCCGGGTGATCCGAGGACCAGGGCTCGCCTTTGGAGACGAGTCGCACGGATTTGCCAAGATCGATCAGGTTGAGCGCCGCATCCACTCCGCTCTCGTAGCCGCCGATGACGGTGAATTCCTCGCCCGAGAGCGTTTCCCAATCCGCCACGTGGGAGGAGTGGAGGGCGTGCGTGGCGCCGGGGAAGTCGTCATCGCAGGGATGGAAGAATTGCCCAGCCGTCCAGACGACGTAGTCGGCTAGGATGTGTCCCTGATCCGTGGTGGCCAGGAAGCCGGTTTCTTCCTTTTTGAGGGCCGTGACTCGAGTTCCCGTCTGCACGGGGAGTTGATAGTGGGTCGCGACGGCTTCGAGATACTCGGCGTAGTGCCCGCCATCGGGATGTTGGGTCCGCAGGAAGTCGGCGGGTGAGGTCTCGGGGTCGATGGCGTTGAGGTCGGTCAAGCCGAAGGCGTTCGAGTGAAAGGAGGGCGTCAGCAGGGACATTTGACGGGGCCAGCTTCGAAAGGCCGCTCCGATTTCCCGCGCATCAATGACCAATTGGTCGATGACCCCGGCGCGTTTGAGGGCGGCGGAGACCCCCAGCCCGGCTGGCCCGGCCCCTACGATGAGCACGCTCGTCTGAAGAATTTCCTTACTCATGGCGATGTTTTCTGGTGGGGGCTGTCTGGTTTTCCAAAGCGTCTTGCCCGGGGCAAGTCCTGAGAATGATCCCGCCACCGCGTGACCCAGGCCCTGCCCAGCTCGGGGCAGAGCCAAGCGCGGGTTCCTGGCAAATTTTGGTAGTGGCGGTAGCAATTTTCCCGGTGCTGTGGCCCGACCAGCTGGGCGACGTGGGCGTCATGCGCCAACCACCAATCCAGAAGAGGACCGACGGCGGACTGGAGCGCTTCGTCCGCGCGGGAGGCATAGGACTCGCTCGGCCATTGTCCCGGGATGGGCGGGGCCGAGTCCAGCCAGCGAACGCAGCGACCCAGGGGGCGAATGAAGAATCCTCCCCCTTCTTGGCCGATCCAGCCCGCGAAGGAGCCGTGGAGCTCGATGGCCCCCTTTTCCCAAGGCAGCCGATAGCAGGAGGTGCCTTGGAGCCCAAGGGAGGGACGCTTGGCGAAGCCGGTCCGCTCCAGCAAGTTGCCCTCCGGGTGGACGGCGTCCTTTCCCCAGAAAAACATCTGCTGGTTGAAGCCAGCCGAGAGATCGCGGAAGAGCGGCGAAAGAGAGCGTGTGGGAGAGGTTGGCAAGGTAGACTGTTACGACCAAGCGGCTTCTAACGCAATCGCTTTGCAATAGCAATTCGATCGCAAAGCGATCCCTGAGTGCGTTCTCCTAATTCTCCTAAAGAGGCGAGCGTTTGGGAGTGGCAGCTTGCCGGCGAGCCGGTAGGGTGGGCGATGCGCGCGCTTCTTTTTCTCGGCTGCTTCCTCAGTTCTGCCTGGGCAGAGGTTTCCTGGCCAGAGTTCCGAGGCCCTTCTGGCGATGGGGTTTCCCGGGCCACCAAGGTGCCGGTGCGGTGGAGTGAGCAGGGAAACGTTCGCTGGAAAACGGCGCTCCCGGGCCGGGGCTGGTCTTCGCCCGTGGTGGCGGAGGGGCGAGTGTGGCTGACGAGTGCGGTGGAGTCCGGGGAGGAGAAGGAGCTACTGGCCTTGCAGGTGGACTTGGCCACCGGGGCGCTCGAGCGAAAAATCCGCTTGGGAACGATCCCGCAGACGCCCGGCATGCATAAGGCGAATAGCTACGCCTCGCCCACCCCGGCGATTCGCGAGGGCTATGTGGTCTGTCATTTTGGGGCCTTTGGGACCTTTTGCTTGGCGGCCGAATCGGGGGAGCTGTTGTGGCAAACGCGTTACGTCATTGATCACGAAGTGGGGCCGGGTAGTTCCCCAATGGTGGTCGACGATTTGCTGATTCTGGTCTGCGATGGGACCGATGAACAATTTGTGGTGGCCTTGGACTTGGCCACCGGCCAGGAGGTGTGGAAGACTGCCCGACCACCGCTGCGCACGGACTCGCCCATGCGGAAAAAGGCCTTCAGCACCCCGCTGCGAATTGACTCCGCCGGGCGGGAGCAATTGGTGATTCCCGCGGCCCAATGGCTGGTTTCCTATGACCCATTGAGTGGAAGGGAACTTTGGCGAATGGATCATGGAGCCGGGTTTTCCGTGGTCCCGCGGCCGGTTTATGGAGGGGGCCTGCTTTATTTCGGAACGGGTTACACCAAGCCGGAGGTGTGGGCGGTTCGAGTGGACGGGGTGGGAGAGCTGGGGGCGAGCGAGGTGGTTTGGCGGGAATGGCGTCGCATGCCGACCCGCCCCTCGCCCCTGCTGGTGAATGATCTTTTGTTTGTGATCACCGATGGTGGAGTGGCCACTTGCTTAGATGCTTTGACCGGCGAGAGCCAATGGCTGGAGCGCATCCCGGGCAACTATTCGGCCTCGCCGGTCTTTGCCGATGGGAAGATTTATTTTTGCAGCGAGCGGGGAGTGACGACGGTCATTGAGGCGGGGGCGACCTTCCGCGAGTTGGCCAAGAACGAGTTGGATGGGGGCATGTGGGCTTCGCCGGCCGTTTTCAGTGGGGGCTTGCTTTTGCGGACTGAGGAAGCGCTTTATCGGATCGGGGAGTGAGATTGATTTGGTGACGATTTCAGGTTTCGGCTACTCGATTCGGCGGCTTGGTATTAGATGGCTACCCGCCCGCTTCGGCTGAGATTCTCACGAAGGCGTGGAGGCCGTGTTTTTGGACCGCTTGGCGGATGAGTTCTTCTTGCTGCTTTTCGAGCTGGAGTCTTTTGTCATCGCCCAGACTCTCCCAGCGTTCCGGCGTCATACTGCGCATGACTTCGACGGTGGCGTAGCGGCGGACCAGTTCTTCCCAGAAGCAGTCTTCGGAGAAAAATTCGAGGGCGGCTCGGGCTTGCGAGTTTTCTTCGAGAGCCGCCGTGGGCACGAATTCGCTCCGCTCGTTCGAGAATTCCACCAACTGCTGGTAGCCTTGCCGGTGCGCTAACTGGTAGAGCTTTTGCTCCAAGGCTTGGACCGCTTTGCCATATTCCTCATGACAGACTTCTTGGCCTCCGCAGACCACCCAATAGCTGAGAAAGACGATTTCGATGAGCAGGGCGAATTCCTCTTGGCTGAGGTCCAATGAGATATCGGGGTCCGGCATGAGGGGCGGCGATTACAGACAGCGAACCAGGGACATGAGGGCGAAACTCGTGCCGTAAGCCCGGTGGTAATCATAGAAAGGGAAGTCCCACCAACTGCCGTCTTCTTCCTGCAATTCCAGGAGAATGAGCGCGAGGTGTTGCTGGTAGAGCGGGCGTTCTTCCGCAGAGAGATGCACGAAGGAGCGGGCACCGTAGTATTGGCCATAGTAGTAGAAGTAGCCGGCGATGGCGAACCAGGCTTCGTGCGGCACAGGCCGCTTGCGTCCGATGTCCAGCCAGCCGGAGCGGGTGTAGAGGCGGGTTAGCCATTCTCGGAGATCCTTTGGCTGCACGCTTTCGTGTTGAAGTTCGAAGAGGGCCAGGTTGCACGCTTGGGACCGAGCCAGGCTGCCGGCGGGACGATTGATTCCGTAGCGCGGCACCATTTTGTGGGGTTCGGAGTAGGCGTAGGTGAGGTCGGGGTTTTGTTGGCGTAGGATGGTGCGGATCCCTCCTTCGATGAGGTCTTGGGGGACTTCCGCCCCTTGCTGGCGGGCGGCTTGCAAGGCGAGGAGAGCGGTCGCGGTCGTGAAGCTATTGGCATTGCCCCCGGGCATGCGGGAGCCGACGTTGAAGTCATAGTAACCCCAGCCCCCTCCGGCATACTCGTAGCGGCCCAGGAGATCAATTTGCTGCGCCATGGCGGTTCCCAGGAGGGCCGTTTTCTGGGAGTCTTCGGAGGCCCTTTGATGGAGGAGCGCCAAGCTTTCCAGGCCATAGCTATGGCCCCAGATGTTGTAGAGGGCTTCCTGGTCGGCCCGGCGGAGTCTCGGGAGTTCTTGGAGGAGGTAGGCTTCGCCCTTGGCCAGGGCCTCTTGGATGGCGGTGGCTTTCTCAGGAAGATAGGACTGGGCTTCCAAGAGCGCTTTGACCGAGAGGCTGGAGATGGCGGTGCGGAAGGCCCGGTGGGCGCCGGGCACGGGGGCGTAGATGTTGAGCCCTTTGGTATTGCGCGGGGTGCCGAAGGAGCCGTTGGGGTTTTGGTGACCCAAGAGAAAGTCGATCCCAGCTTCGATTGATTCGAGAACGGCTTCGCGGGAGGGAGGCGCTTCCAGGGGCGGGAGTTCCGCGCAGACCAGCGTGGGGAGGAGAGAGAGCCACGGCAGTATACGTTTCATGCGTCTTGCGGTCCGGTGGGAGAGACGGTGTCCCCTTCCGCCAAGCCGGAGAGGATTTGGACTTGGCCTTGGGAGCGGGCTCCGGTTTTGATGAAGGTTTTGCGGAGGGTGGGGGTGGCCTCGGGAGGGTCTTCTTCGGTGGTGGGAGCGGCCGCTTGCGAGGGGGCTCCTTCTTCGGGCTCCAGAGGAGCGGAGGTCTGCTGCAACCAAACATAGTCTTGGTAGCGGCCGTCTTTCCATTCTTGGTGGATGGCCTCTTCGGCCAGGACGAGGGTTTCTTCGAGGTCGACTGGGAGGAGGGTGATCTCGGCTTGCAGGCCGATGAGGGGGCGATCGATTTCCAGCAGTTCGTGCTCGAGCGTGATGGCGAACTGGCCATCGAGCTGTCGGGTGTCTTCGATCCCGCTCAAGGTCACGGGAAAGGAGACTTGGGGGTCGGCGGTCAGGCGGGCGCGCCCCGGGGTTTTCGTGCTGAGGTAGAGGAGGTCTTCTTCTTTGACCGAGCCGCTCAGGAAGAGGGGGCCATCGGCTGCCACCACGGTCATGAAGATTTCCCGCGGGGTGAGTTTGCCGGCTGGTTTGACTTTTTTGGAGAGGGTGGCGGCGTTTTCGAGTCGCCCTTCGACCCATTGGCCGAAGAAGACGAAGCCATCGATGGGGGCCACGATATTGCGGAGGTCTTCCAAGTCCTTTTGCAAAAGGAGCAGCTCTTTGGTGGTGCGATCGAGGGAGAGCTTGGCTTTGGCCAGTTCGATTTCCCGCAGTTCCAGCCGGCCGCCGAGGAGCGCTTTCTGCTTTTGGTAAGCAATTTCTTTTAGCTCGATGGAGCGCTGGCGGTCTTGCAGCATGCGCGGGAGCGAGGTCTCGGTGAAGCGCTCGCTCGAGGTCTCGGCATTGCGGAGGTAAAAGCGGAATATTTTTACGGTGTCTTCTTGGCGACGCAGGATGATTTCTTCGGTTTCCTCCGTCAGTTCGTCCGCTTCATACATTTTGCGGAGCTGCTCGAGTTCTTCTTCTTCGTAGGCGAGTTGATTGAGGCTGCGCTCGAGGGAGAATTGGTTGCTCTCTTTCATGAGCGGGACTTGGACTTCTTGGAAGTAGCGATAGTCGGCGAGCGCTTGCTCGTGGTTTTTGTCCAATTCGGCTTCGCGGATGGGGAGGGTTTGCTTGAGCTCTTGGATTTCCAGAGTGAGGGCATCGAACTGGAGCTTGGCGGAGTCGGCCTGGAATCGGAGATCGGCCACGGCTTTTTCGAGTTCCTCGAGGTCGAGGGTCACGAGCGGATCCCCCTCCCGGACCGCTTGGCCATGACGGAGGGTCGAGAGCACGGGAAGGCTGCTCCAGGCCCCGGGGTCGACCGCGATGGGATAGGATTCGCCCGGGCCGAAGCGGGCTTTCACTTCCACTTCCACGCGGAGCGCGCCGGTCTCCACTTGGTGGAGTGTCGGCTCTTCCGGCTCGGCCTCGGGCGCGGGCTCGCTCTCTTCCGCGAAGGAGGCGAGCGGGAGACTGAGGAGGAGAAAGAGGAGCGGGACGGGGCGATCAGCTTGCATGACGGGATTTCAAGAAAGGAGTCGAAGGGAAGTCAGCGGGCGGGGGCGAGGGGGAGCCTTTCCAAGAGTGGGGGCAGTTCGCCGAAGGAATGAATGAAGGCCTCGGATTTTTCTTTTACGGCAGGGCGGGCGGTGAAGCCACCAAAGCCGACGAAGAGATCGACCTCGGGGGAGGTTTCCCAATCGGACACGCCATCGCCCACCATGACGATCTGGCTGGGCTGGAGCCGCGTCCGCAGTTGGCGAATGAGTTCAGGTTTGCCGCCATTGCGGGTGGTGGGGTAGCTGGGATCGAAGCCCTGGTAGGCGCCGGTGGGTGTGAAGTGGAGGGGGACGGCTTCGATGGCTTCGATCTGGAGGGCGGCCGCGAGAGGTTCAATCGCTTGCCGGAATCCGCCGCTCAGGATGAGGGGGCTCCATCCGGCTTGGCGGGTCACTCGGAGGGTTTCCTCGATCCCGGGCGCGAGGTGTTGGAGATAGAGCGCTCCGATCTGGGTGCAGAGGGCGCGGTCGGGGCGGATGAGGGCCAGTCGCCGCGCGAAGATGGATTGGATGGGGATCTCCCCGTTCATGGCTTGGGTGGTGAGCTCTGCCACTTCCGCGAAGATGGCTTCGCCGCGCAGCCTCGCCATTTCATCCACCCCCTCGATGGCGCTGAGGGTGGAGTCGCAGTCGAACACGAGGAGCTTCATCCCGGGTTCTCTAGTCTTCCGAGCCGAGTCTGTCCAGTCAGCCGGTGCTTGGCCAAGCGCTCCTGCTTGACGGGGGGGATTTTCTTCCGCGATATACCGGGATGGGTTGGCAGGTTTCGAAGGGGAAGGCCCAGGGCAACCGGCAGTTGTCCTCTGGCTGCTTGGCGCTCTTTGGGCTGCCGTTTTTGGCGGCGGGCTTGTTCTTTGCCTATGTCAGCGGCCAATCGCTGGTGACGGCACTGGTCTCGCAGACTTGGGAGGAGGTGCCCTGCGTGGTGGACGAGTTCCGCATTTTGGTGGACCGCAAGGCGGACGAGCCCTTCCATCCAAAGGTCCGCTACCACTTCCAGTGGGAGGGGGAGAGGCGGGAGGGCCGGGTCTTGCGCCACGAGAGCGATTCCCGGGAAGACGAGTATGAAGCGCTGGCTGAGCTGAGATGGCGCTTTCTGGGCGAGGGAGACCAGGTCTGCCGCGTGAATCCGGCCAACCCGAGCGAGAACGCCCTTTTGGCGGGCTCGGCCGGTGGGGGCTTGCTCGGTCTGATTTTTGGGCTGGTTTTTGCCGTGGTGGGCGGGGGGATGCTGGTGGGCGGGGTCGTTGGGTGGCGGAGGAGGAAGGCGGCCGTTTCGTCCGAGGAGGCGCTGTCTTCGACCGAGCCGGCGCGGGGTGCCCCGTGGGTCCTGGTGGTGGTGGCGAGTCTCTCCGGATTGGCGGGGCTGGGGATGCTGGTGGGCTTGGCTTTGCCGATGGTGGCGACCTATTTGGACGCGCGAAGCTGGGAGGAAGTGCCTGCCACGGTCATTTGGAGTCGCGTCAAATCCCACGAGGGAGAGGACAATACGACCTACAGCGTCGACATTTTTTATCGCTACCAGTTCCAGGGCCAAACCCACCGCAGCAATTCAGTGAGCTTGGCAAAAGGCTCTTCCAGTGGCCGGGCCAGCAAGCAGCGGAAGGTCCGGCAGTTTCCCCGCGGGAAGGAGATCGTGTGCTACGTCGATCCTGAGAAACCTTGGAAGGCCTTGCTGGAGCGAGAGTTCGCGGGGTGGAGTTGGGTCACGGTTTTGTTTCCGCTTCCCTTCCTGGCTTTCGGAGTGGGGGGCTGGCTTTGGTTTGGGAAAAAGAGAGCGGCTGAACAGCGGGAGGCCTCGTTGGCCAAGGAAGGAGGGAGCGAGGAGGAGCTTCCGGCTGTCAAGACGCTGGCTCCGAGCAAGAAGCGCCTGCTCTGGGTGGCGGGCGCCTGGGGGGCGGCGATTTTCTGGAATGGCATCCTGTCCGTCTTTTTGAGCGAGGTCTGGCAGGCTTGGAAGAGCGGGAGCCCGGATTGGTTTCTCACGCTTTTTTTGGTGCCCTTCGTCCTGGTGGGACTCGGTCTGATTCTGCATGCCTGCTACCGCTTGGGAGCGGCTGTCAATCCTTCCCCCGTGCTCAGTCTTCGCCCCGGGGGGCTGATTCTGGGTGAGGAGACGGAGTGGCGTTGGCGGGTTTCCTCGGGGGTCGCGAGGTTGCGCTCCTTGCGCGTTTACTTGGTGGGAGAAGAAGAGGCGCGCTTCCAGCGGGGGGAGGATACGGTGCTCGACAAGCAGATTTTCTTCGAGGAGAAGCTGGTGGATGCCCAGACGGAGGCGGCTCGCCGGGAAGGCCGCGGCATCCTTTCGCTCCCCCTGACAAGCCCTCCTAGCTTCCGGGCGGAAAACAATCAGATTCGGTGGCGACTGCGGGTGCGCGGCGCCATCCGCTGGTGGCCGGATGTGCACGATGAGTATGAGATTGCCGTGCGAGCGGCCAAGCTGAGCCAAGAGCGGCTATGAAGATCGAGTTCGCTATTCCCTTGGATCACAGGGCCTACACGCCGGGCGAGGAAATCAGCGGCCTGGTGCGCTGGTCGGGCGCGGCCGCGGATTCAGCTGAGCTGCGTCTTTTTTGGTTCACCGAGGGCCAGGGCAGCCGAGATGTCGGCTTGCTCGCGAAGGAGGAATGGCCCCAGCTCCCTCCCAGCGGAGAAAGGGCTTTCCAGTTTCTTCTGCCGAACGGGCCCTTCAGCTTTTCCGGCACGCTGATTTCCTTGCGATGGGCCTTGGAGGTGCTGGTGGAGCCGGGAGGCGCTTCCGCCCGCTACGATTTCGTGCTGGGGCCGGAGGGCCGGGAGCTGGTCTTGGGTCGCGTGGAGGACCCTGAGAGCGAGGGCAAGCCGGGACGGTGGGGTCGCTTCTTTAAGAAAAAGCTTCGTGGGGGGGGGGGGTTGGATTAGGTTTCGGGGTTCAGGTTTCAGGGGGGGAAATCCGTTTGGTGCTTTTCTTGTTGGTCTGAGGTGGCTGCTTGGGATTACGGTTTTTTGGCCCGCTCCTGAAGCTCTCGCGTGCGACCGGCCACGGCGGTCTGGAGGAGCTGGCAGGAATCGGGACGGAGCGCTCCCAGGGGAATGCGAAATTCGGCTTGGGAGGCCAAGGTGAGATGGAGGGCGCGTGGGGATTCCAGGACGCGCGCCTCGGCGACTTCATCCCAGGGAAAGACTTCCAATCTGTCTTCCGGTTTGAAGAGGGGGAAGACTTCCACGCCTACTCCCGAGAGGAGGAGGTAGGTGCGTTTGGCCAGCCAACGGGAGAGCCAGAGGAGGGTGCTGGCGGAGGCAATCGGTCCCACGATGGCCAGCCAGGAGAGAAGGCCGAATTCCCCTCGCTCGGTTTGCAAGTGGAAGGCCCAAGCGCTCCCCACCATGGCTCCACAAAAAAAGCCCGCTGCCAGAAGACCCAAGAGGCTGGCCCAGGCGGAGCGAGTGAAGCGGAGTTCGGGCTGTGGCAAGCTCAGGGTGGGGCTGGGGGAGGGCGGGCTGGGGTTCAATCGATCGGCTCCGCGGGCACGTCGATGACGAGACGGCGGTAGTCGGAGAGCGAAGCGATGGGGTTCTGGTCGCGCACCTCCAAGATGAGGTGGATCTGGGTCCCGGCGGCGTCCTGAGGGATTTCCAGCGAGAGGGAGGCGGAG
Organism: Verrucomicrobiota bacterium; assembly: GCA_039027815.1. Taxonomy (NCBI): domain Bacteria; kingdom Pseudomonadati; phylum Verrucomicrobiota; species Verrucomicrobiota bacterium. The sequence continues at coordinate 20,373 of JBCCJK010000035.1, read as the reverse complement.
GCGGGGTCGACCAGGAGGAGGGGCTGCGGGTAGGTCCCGGCTTCTCGGTAGTGCCACCAAGAGAATTCCAGAGAATCGCCATCCGGGTCTTGGCTGAGCGAGGCGTCGAAGTGGAGGGTCGATCCCGGTTGGGCGGCCTGGCGGAGGATGGTGTCGCTCCGGTCGGAGCCGAGAGCGGCTACCGGATGGTGGTTGGCTTCTTCGTAGGGCTGGACGCACCAGTCCATGCGACATTGGAGATTGGCATACATGGCGGGTCGCCATCGCCAGACCGGCACGAATTCGCCCGTGATGGTTTCCCCCGAAAGTGGATTGAGCCAGGTGTCCGCGGCATCGCTATGGGCGAAGAAGGGGGCGCTTTGGCGTTCATCTCGCTTGATCTTGGGATGGCGGGACCAGACGTTTTTGATCTTCTCGCGGGTGAAGCGTCCGCCCCAGCCACCCCAGGAAGGCTCATTGATGTCGAAGAGCCCTTTGTTGACGAGGCCCAGCCAAGGAATGGTGCCACCGCCTTCCATGAACCAGACCCGCTCATTCAAAAGACGCTGCGGGTAGCGATCGCCCAGCGCTCCATGGCCCGTCCGGACGTGCTCTTTGAGCCAGTCGTCTTGCCCATCCGGGCTGTAGTCGTAGGGTTGCCAGAAGTGCGGTCCGATGTCGGCCTTCGGCCCCCCGAAGGAGTAGGTTTGGAAGTTGCTCCGGATCCAGTGAAGGTCGGGATAGCGGGCGCAGAGCCAGGCTCCGGCGTTGTCTTGGGCTCCGTTTTCGTAAATCCGCAGGCGGCCGAGGAGTTCGGCGAATCGAACCGGCTCGGACTCGAGTTCGGCTTCTAGATCGAGGAGGGCTTGGGCGAGGGTGTTGGAGCCGGCGTTCACCACGAGCCAGAGGGGCCGCGGGTCTTCTTTTTGCAGCAGCTCCATCAGCCGCAAGGAGCCGGGGCTGGCTTTCCCGGGGCCGACGTCGTCGATGCCGTAGCCAGTCTGCCCGGTGGTGACGATGGAGCGGAGGTAGGCCGGTTCCGGCCAGCCGCTGGCGTGCAGCCGGAGGTTGGGCAGCACTTTTTCGTAGGCATCGATGAGTTCCTGGAAGAGCTCGGGATGGAGTTTTTGGCGATAGGGGATGCGGCTTTCTGGACGGAGGAAAATGCCGGTTACAGCGATGAGCGCTTCAAGGTCGAACTCATTGCTGTTCATCAGCATGTGGGCTATTTGCTGTTCTTCGTCCGCTTCGTTCCCCATGTCGGCCAGGATGGCGAGGCGGTGGCGCACCTGCTGGCCGCTGCCTGAGTCTGTTTCTTCGGCCTGGGTGGTCGGGAGAGGGAGGAAGAGGAGAAGCGCGAGGCCGGCCGAGAGCCGGAGAGCTGGCTGGTGGTGGGGGCGGCGGGGGGACATGGAGGGCTTAGGGGAGAGAGAGTTCGAAGAGGTGGGCCACGGCTTTTTCGGGGTCGAGGGCGACGTAATTTTCCGGTCCGCTCCAAGAGTAGTGCTTGCCGGTCAGAAGATCGCGCACGGTGAAGCGCTGGCCGGGAGCGAGGCCGAGCGATTCCAAGTGGACGGTTCCTTCTTGTTTCCTCTCGGGGTCCAGATTGACAATGAGAAGGAGGGGGGAGCCGGTTTCGCTGGCCATCCGGGTGTAGGCCAAGAGCTGGTCATTGGCAACGCGGCAGAAACCGACATTGGTGTATTCCTGGAGTGCCGGTTGGCGGCGGCGGATTTGATTGAGGCGCTGGATGAAATCGCCTATATGCCCCGGCTCTTCCCAATCCCGTGCAACCAACTGGTATTTCTCTGAGTGAAGGTATTCCTCTTTCGGCGGGAGGGGTTGGTTTTCGCAGAGTTCGAAGCCGGAGTAGATTCCCCAACTGGGCGAGAGGGTGGCCGCCAGGAAGGCCCGGATCATGAACTTTTCGCGCGGGGCATTCCAGAGTTCGTAGGCCAGGATGTCGGGGGTGTTCGGCCAAAAGTTGGCTCGGTAGAAGTCTTTCATGGGCCCTTGGGTCAGCTCGTTCACATAGTCGATGAGCTCCTGCTTGGAAGTGCGCCAAGTGAAGTAGGTGTAGCTTTGGCTGAACCCGGCCTTGCCCAAGACCTGCATCATGCGGGGTTGGGTGAAGGCTTCGGAGAGAAAGAGGGTATCGGGAAAGCGGCGGCGGACGGTCGCGATGAGGTATTCCCAAAAGGCGACCGGTTTGGTGTGCGGATTGTCTACTCGGTAGAGGCGGACGCCGCGCTCGCACCAGCAGAGCACAATCCGGGTCAGCTCTTGCCAGAGGTTTTTCCAGTCCGCGCAGTGGAAGTTGAGCGGGTAGATGTCTTCGTATTTCTTGGGCGGGTTTTCCGCGAATTTGATCGAGCCATCGGGCCGCTGTTGGAACCAGTCGGGATGCTGGGTGACGTAGGGGTGGTCGGGCGAGCAATTGAGGGCGTAGTCCAGGGCGATCTCGAGCCCACGCGCTTTGGCTTGCTGCACCAGCCATACGAAGTCGTCCACCGAGCCGAGGGCCGGTTCGACCTCGTAGTGCCCGCCGGCCGGCCCCCCGATGGCCCAGGGGGATCCGACGTCGTCTGGCTCAGCCGTTTTGGTGTTGTTTTTTCCTTTCCGATTGGTCTGGCCGATGGGGTGGATGGGCGGGAGGTAGACCACGTCGAAGCCGAGCCGGGCCGCGTGGTCGAGCATCGGGAGACAATCCCGAAAGGTGCCATGGGTCTGGCCATCATGGTGGGCATTGCGCGGGAAGAATTCATACCAGGCCGAAAACCGGGCCCGTTCCGATTCCACGTAGGCTCGCATGATCGGGTGGAAGGTGGCCAGGCGCCGATCGGGGTAGCGCTTCCAGAGGGAGGGCAGGGGCTCGGCTAAGATCAGCTCCCTACTTTCCGCCGGGGCGCTCAGGCGGAGGGCTTGGGCGGCCGTGGCCAGCTGCTCGGCGGCTGGGGAGTGGCCGACTTGGCTGGCGAGGCGAGCCGAGGTTTCCAAGAGGAGCGCCCCTTCTTCGATTTCGACGGAAAGATCGGCCAGCCCGGCGTCCAGTTTCTTCTGGAAGTCGCGCAGCCAGGTGCCGATGTCATCGGGCCAGGCCACGATGGTGTATTCCCAAGCGCCGACCTCGGGGAACCGGAGCTGCCCGCCCCAACGGTCCTGCTCTAGCGGCCGGAAGTCCGACTCGCGCCATTGGCTGTCCCCTGCTGGGCGATAGCAGAGGGCGGCGGCCACGAGGTCATGGCCATCGCGAAAGACGTCGGCGTAGACTTCGAGTTTCTCGCCCACGGTGCGTTTGACTGGATAGCGACCGCCGTCGATCCATGGATAGGGGTTGAGGATTTGCGCCGAGGGACCGGTAGGGCCTTCAGGCAGAAGATCGGAAAGGCTCATGGCGGAGGGTTTCAAAACGGAGGGTGCCGAGGGGAGTGGAGGAGAGCGGGCTTTCGGCGAGGACGAGCCGGAGGCGCTCGAGGGCAGGGGGAATGTGTTCCAAAAAGGCGGTCTTGCCCTTTTTCAAGGAGAGATAGCCGTAGGCCCCGAGCGCTTGCATGAGGCGCTGGAGCGCGCAGTCGCGCAGGAGCGAGGGATTCACCTCCTGCGCGAGCGCTTCTTGGTAGACCGCGAGAAGTTGGCTGCGTTCGTTTTCGGTAAAATCGACGTAGGGATCATAGAGGAAAGAAGCGAGATCGTATTCTCCCCGGCCGGGACGGAGTCCCTGGTAGTCGATGAACCAGGTCTGGCCTTGGTGCCAGATCAGGTTGTGGCTCTGGAAGTCCCGATGTACCAAGCAGCGTGGTAGGGCCGCCAAGTCGTCCCGGAGGCGGGCCAGCTCCGGGTGTTCTCGTAGCGAGGCGATGCTTTCTTCTTTGAGTTGGCTGAAGGGAATCACGAATTCATTGAAGAAATAGTCCTGCTCCCATTGGTAGAGAAGGTTGTCGAAGGCGAGTTGGACATGGCTCCCGAGGTCGTCCGTCTGCGCGAGGGGGAAGCGGTGGAGCCGGGCCACGTGAGTCAGGGCGGAGGCACAGGCCTTGAGGCGATCTTCGCTTTGGCTTTGGGCGAGGGCGTAGAGATCGGTTTCGCCCAGATCCTGTAGCCAAAGGCGACGAGCCTTGAGGTCTTGGGCCAAGATCTGGGGAACGGGGACCCCGACCCGTTCTGCCAAAAAATGAGTGAGCGGGGCAAAGGATTCGTTCTCCTGGCGCTCGGTTCCGTAGACGGAGAGGATGCAGGGCTGGACGCCGGTGATCCGGTAGTAGGCGCGATCGGAGCCCCCTTTCAAAATGGGTTCGAGCTGGAGCGCGGCTCCCTCCTCCAGCGAGAAGGCACGGCGGGTGGCTGCCAGGAGGGTGGGGAAGTTAGAAGTCGACATCTTCCTGCCTTCCTTCTGCCAACTTTCCACTTCTGACAATGCAGCGTCGCAGACGCGCGCCCGCTGCCACCTGGGCCCCTGGCCAGAGGAGGCAGTTTTCCAAAGACGCTCCCCGGCCCACTTGGGCGTGGGGGCCGATCCAGGTGGCGTCATCCAAGAAGACGTTTTCCGCGATGGCCGCCTCGTCCGCGATGCGCGGGGGGAGCTGGGCCAGGGGAGGCTGGCGGTGCGCTTCCAAAAGCGCCTCCCTCGTGCCCAGGTCGAGCCAAGCGCCTTCATCGATGACCACGCCTCCGAGACGCCGGTCTTCGAGGGCGGCCAGAAAGGCTTCGATCACGGAGACCTTCTCCGGCGGGTCGGGCAAGAGGTCGAAGAAGGCCGGGCGAACGAGGTAGATGCCGGTGAATTGATGGGTGCCGGGGCGGTTGGCGACGCGTCCCCGGATGTCGGTCACGCGACCCTCCTGGTAGGCGAGATGCCGGGCTGGGCCCTGGCTGCGGAGGAGGAGGGTGGCCAGGTAATCGCTTTCCTGGTGCGCTGCCAGCGCCGGTGCGAGCGGGAGGGTGGCGAGGATATCGCCGTTGTAGACGAAGATCGATTCTTCGGGAGGGAGGAGGTCGCGGATATTGGCCAGGCCTCCTCCGGTTTCCAGGATGTCTGGTTCATGGCGAAAGAGCAGGGGGCGTCCGCGATAGTGGGCTTCGGGGAAATGGTGGGCGAAGCGATCTGCCAAGTGGTGGGTGTTGACGAGGAAGCGTTGGCAGCCGACCCGGAGGAGTTGGTCGAAGGCGTGCGTCAGGAGGGGAACTTGGAAGACCGGCAAGAGGGGCTTGGGCTCGCTCTCGGTCAGGGGGCGAAGTCGGGTGCCAAAGCCGGCTCCCAGAACAAAGGCGGTCGTCACGAGGGCAGCCTGCCGGGCAATTCTCATTTGTCATGGGAGTTTTCTGAGACGAGTCCATGCCATGCTGATCGCGAGCGAGGCCCAGTTGGAAGCGGTCAAGGAGGCTTTCGAAGACAATTTCACCCAACGCCGGGAACTCGGTGCTTCGCTCTCTATTTGGAAGCAGGGCCGGGAGGTGCTCTCGCTCCACCAGGGATGGTGCGAGAGGGAGCAGGAACGACCCTGGACGGAGGAGACCTTGGCGGTGGTTTGGTCCTCGACCAAGGGCCCGGCCTCGGCCTGCGTCTTGCGCGCCTTGGATGAGTCTGGCGGGGGTTTGGAGACCCCGGTGGGGGAGGTTTGGCCAGCGCTGCGGACGGGCCGCTTGACGATGGGGCAGCTGCTCTCCCACCAGGGAGGGCTGGCGGTTTTGGACGAGGCGGCCAGCGTGTTCGACTACCCCGCAGTGGTCCGCGCGCTCGAGGGGCAAGCGCCCCACTGGCAACCGCCTCGGCACGGCTACCACCCGCGGACCTTTGGCTTTCTCTTGGACGAGGTGGTGCGTCGGCTGGCGGGCGGGGAATCGCTCGCCTCGTATTGGCAAAGGAACTTCGCGGCGCCCCTCCGGCTGGATTTCTGGATCGGCTTGCCCGAGGCGGAGGAGCCGCGCGTGGCTAGGCTCTATCCCGGACGCATGCCGGGCCGAGCCGAGGAGACCGCACTTTACACGGAGTTCATTCAAGCCCACGGGGATCCCGCTTCGCTCACGGCAAGAGCCTTCGCTTCCCCGCGTGGCTTGGGAGGGGTGCAGGAGATGAATCAGCCTCGGGTGTGGCGAGCGGAATTCCCTGGATTTGGAGGCATCGGCTCGGCCCGCTCTCTCGGGAAGTTCTACGCCATGATGGCCCAGGGCGGCTTTTGGCAGGGCCAGCGCTATCTCTCCGAAAAGGTGCTGCGGTGGATGCGCACGGCCCTCACCAATGGCCCGGATGAGGTGCTCAAACTCCCGGCCAGTTTCACGGCAGGTCTCATGAAAGATCCTTTGGGAAGAGATGGCCGGAAGAGCCGCCTGACTTTCGGCCCCTCCACGAGTGCCTTTGGCCATCCCGGGGCGGGCGGGAGTCTGGGCTTCGCCGATCCTGAGAACGGCCTGGCCTACGCGTATGTGATGAATCAGATGGAGTTCGGGATTCTCCCTGGCCAGAAATCGAACGCCATGGTGCGGGCGCTTTATGGTCTGGCAGGATAGCCATCCTTTGGGCCCTTCTCCCAGCCAATTCCGCAGCTTGGTATTACCAGTTTCCTTTCGAGCTGGGGAGGAGCGTGGCGGTCTCGGGGGCGCTGGCCTTTTTTCGGCGCGAGGGATGCATGACCAAGTCGAGTCCACGATCGACCCGATTGAATTCCCGCAAGAAAAAGAAGCCCACCAGCGCCACTCCCACCAGGAGCGAGCCAAATTCCTCGAACGCGGCCCAGATCGATTGGTGCCAAGCCACCCGGAAGAGCGAGACACTCGCGACCGCCCCCATGGCAAAGACATAGGCCTCGGCGCTCTGGAGGCGTGCCTCGGGATGGGGGTCCCGGCGCTGGCGGATGCAGTGGAAAAAGGCCCAGCCCGTGACCAAAAGAATCAAGAAACTGAACAGATGGTAAGGAGCCCAGGAGGGCAGGAGAGAGAAGGCGTTCCAGGTTCCGTGGGCCACGAGGCAGCTCACAAAGACCAGCACCAAACAAGCAAGCGCCTTTCCATCGCGCCGGCGGACCAGGCCCATGAGCGCATAGCCCGTGATCCCCGCCCAGAACATATGGAGAAAGCTTGCGAAGAGGAAGCGGAAGAGGGGGAAGGTGCCCACGTCCATGAGGTAGGTCGTGTTCTCACTGGCCGCGAAGCCCAGACCGAGGGCCGCGCTGGCGAAGATCACATGAAGACGTCGGGCCCGGATCAGAAGAAGCGCCGGGGCCAAGAGGGCCAAGAAGCTCAGCTTGGACGCCTCCTCGCGCAGCGCGAGACCGGTCACGCTCTCCCAGAGCAAGTCCCCTTCGCTCAGACCGGCTCCGAGAGTGGAGAGGCCACCGTGCATGGCCTCGCCCAAGAGCGTCAGCACGGTCGCGCTCGCTCCGAGCAAAGAGGCCATCACCCCTACCCCCAAAACCTTCCAGTTTTGCTGGTCCACCTGGCAAATCAAAATCAAAAGCGCAAAGCCGAGTAGCCAGAGATAGAAGGCCGCCAGTCCGGGGTAACTGAAGGCCTTTTGCACTTGGACTTGAAAAAGCGTCACCAGGAGATCATCCCAGTGCTGGAGCGCCTCCCAGACCTCAGCTTGGGCGGGCAGAGGGGCCCAACTGCGGAAGCCGGGATGGGCCGTCAATTCCTGGAGGGCGGCGCGGTCCCCTTGCAGGGTGGCCAGCTTCAGCATCCAAAAGAATGCATACTGCGATTCCCACATGGCGAAGGCCTCGGCGTAGGCCTGGCGCGCCTTGGCGATCTGCCCGGTCCGACGCAGCACATCCGCCTCCATGGTCGGCATGCGCGCCACGGAATCCCCCCACTGGGCCACCACGCGATTCCATCGCAGCGCTTCGTCTTTCTCCTGCCGCGAACCAATGGCAGCCATCCGCCGATGATAAGCCCGGTAGACGGCGCGGTCCTCTTCCCGAGGGACCCGCATGAGAAGGTCCGCCAAACCGACTTCACCCCGCTCAACCGCCCGCTGGAAGTGAAAAAGCGCCTCGTGCCCCTCTGGCTTCCAGGAAAGATGGATCGACTCGCCGCTCAGGACCCGAATGGCCGAGAGAGGTTCCTGCAAGACCGCATTGACCTTGGCCTGTCGATTGGCCGCGGCGGCCGGTTCCGAAAGAAAGGACGCCCCCAAGCCCAGACCCAAAAGCAGGAAGAACACGAGAGCCAAGCGCCCCGGTTTCTCCGGCAAGAGTTCCATGCGCAAGCGACGCCACATACAGATCCCCATCCTAGCAAAAAGTTCCCGCTCTGGGAATGCTAATTTTCTAGTAATTATAGAGTCCAGAGGGGAGCCAACCCGAGGCCGAGGAGGGTCTGATACCAACCTCCAGAATTCACTGGTAGAATGGAGGGAAGGTGTTGTGGGGAAGAGGCGCTGAAGCGCGAGGAAGGGAGAGCCGGTGTCTTTCGAGCCAGCCCTGCGTTGCTCCTCGGTTACGGTGCCTGTACCGCGCCCTCGTCGCGCCTTGGTCTGGCCCGAAATCCACTCGGCCATTCTACCAGCCAATTCTCCAGCTTGGTCTTAGCCCTCGGGGTCGAGCGCGAGGGCCTCCCAGTAGTCCTTGCCGTAATCGAAGAAAATCTCTTCGCCCGGACGGATTTTTCTTTTGGCCCCGATGCGGGCTTTTTTCCAGCGGGTGGTCACGATGAGTTCAGCGTTCGGTCGCTTCCCGTGGTGATTGATGAAGCGGGTGTAGTTGCCGCCGGTGGCGCCGTCGATCCAGCAATCCTTGCAAACCCAGACGAGATAGAGGGAGCCGAGATAGGGCTCGCGTTCGGCTTGTCGATCGCTCAAGACTTTGCCGAGGTAGGGGCCGATGGTGTCGTCCGGGAAGATGAGCTTCTTGGCAAAGAGGCCGCGCCCCGCGCCGGGAATGGTGGAGGGTTTGATCTCGAAATCTTCCTCCTGCCACACGGTGCGAGGACGGGTCTTCGGCTTGGGCATGCCTTCCGATCGCTTCTTTCCCCTGTCTGACAACGAAAGATCTCCCTTCTTTCCAGTCCCTCCCGCCGGAATTGGCGCGCTTTTCCGCTTGCCCACCCCGCTCCTACCAGTCCTGTGCGGGAGGCTTATGAAACGTTTTGTCAAAGGCGATCTCGACGGGCTGTTCGCCCTCGGCCTCGACAATCTCGTGACCCTGCTGCTCATCGGCAGCCTTTGGAATTTTGTTCTCGGCTTCGAGGCCGAAATTCTCTTCACGAAGGTTTTCCCAGCCAACGCGGTCGGCCTGCTGGTGGGCAACCTCATTTTCTCCCGCATGGCGCACCAACTGGCGGAGCGAGAAGGGCGCGAGGATGTCTGCGCGCTTCCTTACGGCATCAATCTGCTGACGATTCTCGTCTTCACTTTCGCCGTCATGCTGCCGGCCAAGTTGGGCGCTCTCTCCGAGGGGCTCTCGGAAGTCGAGGCCCAGGAAATCGCTTGGCAGATCGGCTTGGTCGTCTGCTTGGTCTCGGGACTGGTCGAGACCCTCGGCAGCTTGGTGGTCGTTTGGCTGCAACGGGTCACCCCGCGGGCGGCCCTCCTCTCGGCCATCGCTGGGATCGGCCTCTTTTTCATCAGCGCGGATTATTTTTTCCGCAGCTACAGCCATCCCCTGGTGGGCTTGCCCACGCTCCTGCTGATTCTCATTCTTTTTTTTGGTCGCATGCACTTTCGAGTCAAGGTGCCGGGGGGCTTGATCGTGCTGGCCCTCGGGACCCTCATCGCCTGGGCCCAAGCTGGGTCAGGTCTGAGCGGGGCGGTCGTCCCGGGCAGCCCTCTCGCTCCCGAGTTCCTCGGCTTCCACCTCCCGCTGCCGGCGGTGGGCGAGATCTGGCAGGCCTGGGCCTACCTGCCGCAATTTCTCCCGGTGGCGCTGAGTATGGGGATGGTCAGTCTGACCGGCTCGCTCATGAACCTGGAAAGCGCGGAGGCGGCGGGCGATCGCTACCCGGCTCGCCCCGCCCTCTTGGTGAACGGAATCGGCTCCATGGCCACGGCCCTCTTTGGCTCGCCCTACCCCACCACGATCTACATCGGTCATCCCGGCTGGAAAGCTCTCGGGGCCCGCGCGGGCTACTCCACGCTCAATGCCGCGCTTTTCACGGTCGTTCTGCTGACCGGCAGTATGAGCTTCCTGGCCTGGCTCATTCCCATCGAAGCCGGGATGGCCATTCTGATCTGGATCGGGCTCATGATGACGGTCCAAGCCTTCGATAAGGTCCCGCGGGCCCACATGCCAGCGGTGGCCATCGGCTTCCTGCCGGCCTTGGCCGCCTTCGTCAATCTCTATGCCACCCGGGCGATTGGGGCCGTCGGCGAGACGGGCCAGGCCAGTGCGGCCTTGGCTGAGGCCATTGAGCTGCCTGGACTCTTTGCGCTGAGTGCGGGCTACCTTTACACCTCGCTCCTTTGGGCGGCCTTGGTGGTGGCCATCATTGAGCGGCGCTTTCTGACGGCGGCCGTCTGGGCGCTCGGCGGCAGTCTTTTGGCGGCGCTCGGCTTCATCCATGGCTACACCTTTGAATACCCGCGCTACGCGGAAGTGCTCCAGCCTTCCTTGGAATGGTCCGGCTATTACTTGCTGGCGGCGCTTGTGCTGGCGGGCACTCCCTTTTTCATGCGACGTTCGGAGTGAGCACCGCCGGGTGGTGCTTCGGCGAGCTGGACCCGGTTCGTTTTCCCGCTCGCTATCGCTTGCACCGGGCTGCGCGGCAGGCTTGCTTGCTCCATGGCGGCCGCGCCCGTGAAAAATCCGCGAATCCTCATCGTCGATGGCCAGGAGAAAGACGCGGCCCGGACGGCGGCCCTCTTGGCACCCTTGGGGGCGGAATGCCAGGTGGTCAGCGATGGCCAGGAGGCGGCCGAGCGAGCGGTCCAGGAAAAGTTCGATGCCGTCATCACGGAGTATCGCTTGGAGGGCTTGGGCGGCTTGGCCCTGCTCCATCACATCCACAAACGCAAGCCCCGCCTACCCTTGATCGTGCTCACGAGCGGAGGCGGCAGCCACACCGCCATCGAGGCCATCAAGCTGGGGGCCTACGATTTTTTGGCCAAGCCGGCCGAGGCGGAAGAGCTGCAGGAAATCGTGGCCGATGCCATCCGGGACGCCCGCCAAATGTCCAAGCCCGTCTCTACCATCGAGCGGGACGAGAGCGAGGACGTCATGATTGGGCGCAGCCGTGCCATGACGCAGATTTACAAAGAGTTGGGCAAGATCGCGGCCACCCCGGTCACGGTCCTGGTGCGGGGGGAGACCGGCACCGGCAAGGAGCTGATTGCCCGCGCGCTTTACCAGCATGGCCACCGGGCCCATCTCCCGCTGGTGACCGTGAATTGCGCCGCCATCCCGGACAATCTGATCGAGAGCGAACTTTTCGGCCACGAGCGCGGGGCCTTCACGGGCGCTGTGGGCCAGCGGATCGGGAAATTCGAGCTGGCGCACAACGCCACGCTCTTTCTCGACGAGATTGGTGATCTCAATTTGCCCCTCCAAGCCAAGCTGCTCCGCGTGCTGCAAGAACGCACCATCCAGCGGGTCGGGGGCAAGGAAGACATCCCGGCCGACGCCCGCCTCATCGCCGCCACCCACCAGAACCTGGAAAAGATGGTGGCCGAAGGGCGCTTTCGCGGGGATCTTTTCTACCGACTGAACGTGGCCAGCCTCACCCTCCCGCCCTTGCGTGAGCGCCGGGAGGACATCCCGCTGCTGATCGAGTATTTCGTGGGTCGCTTCGGTCGGGAGCTCAGTCTCACCAAACCGGCCATCACCAAGGACGCCGTGCGCTACCTCTGCGATCTCCCTTGGCCGGGCAACATCCGCCAACTCCAAAACGTCCTGCGTAAGGCCCTTTTGAAATCGCGGGAGTTTGCCATCAATCGAGATACCCTGAGCGACATTTTGCGCGAGAGCGAGCAAGCCGTCGATGGCGTCCTCAGCGACACCTTGAGTGCCTTCGTCCAAAAGACCATCCAGAAAGCGGTCGAGGGCGACATCGAGGCCGCCCTCCCCGAACTGAACAAAACCTTCGAAAAAGAGATCTACCGCCAAGCCATCCAGCTCTCAGGGGGCAACCAAGCCCAAGCCGCTCGTTGGCTGGGGGTGACCCGCTTCACCATGCGGGAGAAATTGACCCAGTTCGAACTCCGGCCCAAACGCGGAAAGTAGCCCCCGCCCTCCGCTGGGGGTTCGGTAGCTTGGTATAATACCAACCACCAGAATTCACTGGAAGAATGGAGGGAAGGTGATGTGTGGAAGAGGCGCTGAAGCGCGGGGAAGGAAGAGCCGGAGTCTTTCGAGCCAGCCCTCCGTTGCTCCTCGGTTACGGTGCCTGCACCGCGCCCTCGTCGCGCCTTGGTCTGGCCCGAAATCCACTCGGCCATTCTACCAGCCAATTCTGCACCTTGGTATTAGAGAGCGGGCCCGATCCCAAAGAGTTCTCGTCCGGTGCGGACCAGGAAGCGCTCGGGAGCGACCGCGAAGCCATAGACAATGACCTTGTCCTCCAGGGGCAGCGTGTTCACTTGGAGCACGGTGGGCTGGGCGGGGTCGGCGTCCATGACCACGCCCGTGCCATCTTTGCAGAAAAAATAAAGTCGCTCTCCCGCAGCCAAAGGCGAGGCCCAGCAACTATCGGGAAGCCGGTGCTCCCAACGCTGGGTGCCATCCGCCAAGCGCTGGGCTTGCAAGGTGCCGGCTCGGTTGATGTAGTAGACGGTTTCGCGATTGATGAGCGGGGAGGCAAAGCTGCTCGTGACCGACTCGGCCCGCCAGGCAAAGGCATAGCCCGCCTCTTCTTCCTCCGCCTCCAGGCGGATGGCCAGGCTCTGCTTCGGCGAGGAGGAACCAATCACGACGAGCGAGCCATCGCTGCTGGGCGAGGCCACGGTGTTTCCTTTGATTCCCTCCATCCACCAGACTTGGCGGCCGTCACGGACTCGGCGGCCTTCCAAGATCCCATTGGAGCTGATGACCAGCTGCCCCTTGCTCTCCAAGTAGAGCGGCGTGCTCCACGAGATGCGTGGCTCGCGATCCTGTTTCCAGAGGTCCTGACCCGTCGCCCGATCCATCGAAAGCAAGTAGGAGGGCCCATCGTGCTCCAGCAGGAGAACGAGCGCCCCCGGCACCTTGACCAAGGAACTGCCCACCCCATGTCGCCCTTCGAACTCGCCGAATTCCTCCGTCAACTGGCGCGACCAACGAAGATCGCCCCCGTGGGTCAGGCTGAAGAGATCGCCGCTTTCAAAGAAAACATAGAGGGCCTCTCCATCCACCACGGGCGTGGGGGCCCCCTGGGAAATCATGCGGCTGACCTTTTTCACGGGTGCGGAGGAGGGAAAGCGCTTTTGCCAGAGCCGCTCCCCAGTGGAGACGGCGAAGGCCTCGACAAAGAGATCTTCCTTCTGCTCCCCCCCGGTGCTGGTGACGAAGACCCGGTCTCCCCACACCACGGGGCTGGATTGCCCAAAGCCCGCCAAGGGAACCCGCCAGGCAATGCCCTCCTCCTCTGACCAAGTCAGCGGGAGGTTTTCTAGGTCAGTCTGGCTGAGACCTTGGCCTCGAAAGCCGGACCAAAAGTCCGCCCGGGCGGTGCTCCAGAAGGCTAGGAGGCCGAGAGCCGCTGCCATGAGAAAAAGACCGGTTGTCGAGGAGCGGCGGGAGAGGAGGCAGGGCATGGGAAGAGCGGGTTGGCTGTTTCTACCCTACGCTTCCGCTCGCGCTCTCAGCTACTGACCCGCATGGGCATGAGGACGTAAAGGAAGGTCCCTTGGTTTTTGAAAACGCCCGGGCTCATTTCGTCGATGAGATGGAGATGGAGTTCATCCTCCTCCAAATTGCGGAGAGGGGCCATCAGGAAGTCGGGATTGAAGGCGATGGCCATTTCCTTGCCGCTGTAGGCAATGGGGATCTCCTCCTTGGCCTCCCCAATGTCGGGTGCATTCGCGCTGATGGTCAGGCTGTCTTTGGCGAAGACCATCTTGATGGAGTGGGATTTTTCGGTCGTGAGGAGCGAGACGCGGTGAGCGGTCGTGAAGAGCATTTCCCGGTCGATCGTGACCCGCTCGTTGGTCTCCATCGGGATCACTTGCCGGTAGTTGGGGTAGTTCCCATCGATCAATTTGCTCACGAGAAGATTTTGATTCAGCTCGAAGGAGATCTGCCCATCGCTGATGCGGATGGTGAGTTCCCCCTCGTCCGCCAGCAGGCGAGACAACTCGGAGACGGCTTTGGCGGGCACGATGATTTCGGTTTCTTGGCTTTGGGGAAACTCGACCTCGAGATCCACCATGGCCAGCCGCCGCCCATCGGTCGCCACCATCGTCAGGCGACCTTCCTTGAACGAGAAAAGCGTGCCGTTGAGGACGTAGCGGGTCTCATCGCTCGAGATGGCATAGCTCGTCTTCTTCAGGCTATCTTTCATGGCCGCCTGCGGAAGGGTGAACTCGGTGGCCTGGCCGAAGTCGGGCAGAGGCGGAAACTCCTCTTCATCCAAGCCCAGGATTTTGAAGAAGCTGGGGCCGCTCTGGATGGAAGCGACGTTTTTGCTATCGACCGAGATCGAAATCTCCGAAGTCGGGAGCGCTCCGATGATGCTGCCGAGTCGACGGGCTGGCAGGGTGGTGGCCCCACGCTCCGTGACTTCGGCCGCCACTTCTCCCGTGACGCCGACGTCCAAGTCGGTCGTGGTCAGCTTGAGTTTCCCGTCGGCCGCCTCGATCAGGACATTGGAAAGGATGGGCAAGGTGGTGCGCGCGCCCACCACATGTTGAACCTGCTGCAAACCTGCCGAAAACGCCTCCTTCGATACCTGAAACTTCATGGATGCTCTTGGGTGCGGCCCCTTCTGAGATGGGCCGGGTCCCGCATTCTGCACAGGTTCGCAGAGACTGTCTAACCAAAAAACGTTCTCGAGCGCGAAACGCAATCACTGACACCCAAGCGCCCAGGAAACCACAAGATCTTGGGGCTGGCCTGGCCGGGGCGGAGTTAGCGCTGTTGCACGAAGTCTTCCAAAAGGAGCACCGCTTGCCGGGCGGCGCTGTCGGTCTCCATCCGCTTGGTGACGGCCTTGCAGGCATGGATGACCGTTCCGTGATCCCGCCCGCCGAAGGCCTCGCCGATGTCCGCCAAGGAGCTGGGAGTGAGCTGCCGGCTGAGATACATGGCTACTTGCCGGGGAAAGGCGATGTGAGCGGGCCGACGCCGGCTCGTCATGTCCGCGACCCGGATGTCAAAATGTTCCGCCACCTTTCGCTGAATGCTATCGATGGTGGGCACCTTTTGCACTTCTTCCCGGAGGAGGTCTTGCAAGAGGATTTCCACTTCGTTTTGGCTGGGCATCCGTCCTTTGAGCGAGGCGAGGGACGCCACCCGCATCAAGCCGCCTTCGAGGCGGCGGACATTGCGCCGAATTCGTTCCGCCAAAAAACGGACCAGGTGCGGCTCGATGGGTTGGGGCCAGGCCCGCATCTTTTGGTTGAGAATCGCCATGCGGGTTTCGGTGTCAGGCGCTTGCAACTGCCCGGATAGACCCCACTCGAAGCGGGAGATGAGCCGCTTGTCCATTTGGGAAATCTCGCAGGCCGGACAATCGCTTGAGAGGACGACCTGCTTGTGGCCGTCCAACAGGGTGTTGAAGGTATGGAAGAACTCATCTTGGGAGCGTTCCTTGCCGCCGAGGAACTGGACGTCGTCGATCAAAAGGACATCGGCCGTGCGGTAGCGCTTGCGAAACTTCGGCAGAGAGTGGTTGGAGATGGCTTCGATGAACTCGTTGGCGAAAGTCTCCGAGGTGAGATAGAGCACCCTGGCTTTGGGGGAATTTCGCAAAATCTCATACCCGATGGCCTGCATGAGATGCGTCTTGCCGAGCCCGCTCTCGCCGTGGAGAAAGAGCGGGTTGTAAGAACGAGAGGGCGCCTTGGCCACGCTAATCGCGGCGGCTTGGGCAAACTGATTGGCCGGGCCCACCACGAAGGTGTCGAAAGTGAAGTCGGCTTTGAGTCGCGCGTTTTTGAGCTTTTTCTCCTTCGCGGAGGCGCTCGTTTTGGGCTTGGTGATCGGCGTTTGGTGGCTAGACGAGCCCGCGCTCTTCGCCTTGTCCGGAGACGGCTTCGTCTCCTGGGCGCTAGTCTGAGAGGAACCGGCCTTTCCGGTGAGAGAAGTCGATCCCTGGCAGTTTCGGGTGACACAAAATTCCACCGAGACCTTCTCGCCATCGAGGGCGGCGAAGGCCTCTTCCACCAGCGCCTGGTAATTGCTCTCCATCCAGAACTGATACATCTGGTTGGGAACGCAAACCTGTCGCTTGCCATTCGTCAGACCGCTGCAGGAGCAGTCAGCAAACCAGCGGTCAAAAGCGGCCGGGCCGACCTGATCGTGGAGGAGGGTGCCCACCCTTTCCCATTCGGACGTGCCCTCGGGGAGCTTTGATTCAGCCATCACCGTGTCGCTGATCCAACTCCCTCAAACTGAAGCGACTCCAACGACCCTAGGCGGCCACCCCAACCCGGCAGAAGCCAGAGGAGGGAGGGGCGATGCCAAGTAAGAAACCTTTAGTAATAGATTAGTGTTGAAAGAGTTATGCATTGTAGACAGAGGTGAGAGGAGAGGCGGGGGGGCCAGGAGAAGACCCTTCCAAAGAGCCCACAGAGTAGCGACAAAGCCCTCCAAGACACAAGCTCTTTTCGGTCGATTTCCTAAAATTCTTCACTCGAAATTCGCTTGACGGGAAGGAATCTTAAAAAGTTTTTCGGAACGTTCCACAGAACAACCGCCCGCCCGCTTGGCCCGGGCCAAGGAAAACCACGGAGAGGCAGCTTCTTTGGTTGGCTGCACAGAATGTTACTGAGAAACGCGCTCTTTTTCGGGCCAAAACCAGCCACAGGCGAAAGTCACGGCCGTGGTGACCGGCCAGGCCCAGGCATAGCAGAAAAGGGCTCGCACGCCATCGCCTGCGTCATTCATTTCGAGCGTCGGGAGCGCGGCCGCCCAAGCCACGGGGAAGTCCGCCAAAAAGAGCAAGACCCAAACATCCACCCGCACCAGCATCACCAGAAGAAACGAAATCACAAAGCCTACCACTAGTCCCGGAACCCGCCCCCTTCCGAGGATGGAACACAGAAGCAAGGCTAGGAGAGGCCCCATGGTGTAGGAGGTCATGCCGAAGGCCAGACTGATGATGGGGATGCCCTCGCGGATTTGATTTAGCCCCAGCGTGAAGAGGATGAGGAGCAGGCCCCAGGCCCCCACCAGCCAGCGGGACTTGGCCACCAGGTTCATGGATTCCAGTTCCTGATCGGTGCGGGTTTCCGGTCGATAAAGAAGAGAGAGAGTGGTTTGGCTGAGGGCGGCCAGAATGGAGTCGAGACTGGAAATGGCGGCCGCAAAGACGCCGGCCAGAATCAGGCCGGAGAGCCCTGGAGGCAATTCCCGGACGATCCACATGGGGAAGATGTAGTCGCGCGAGGTCCCCGGGACGGGCACCTGGCTGCCGCCGACGGTTTCGCTGCCCGTTTGGAGGAAGGCCCGCTCGACCTCGCCCATGGGGTAGACGTGGTAGAAGACAAAGATGGCCGCTCCCACCAGCAGCATGAGGAGGGTCAGGATCTGGCCTAAAGAACTGAAGACGAGCGCTCGGCCCGCTTCTTGGGCGTTGCGACAACAGAACATTCTCTGGGCGTTCAACTGATCGACCCCAAAGGCGGTCAGGTTCTGGAAGGGGACCGCCAGCAGGGCCACCCAGAAAGTGAATTCCAACTCGGCGCGGAAGCCGAACTCCATATCGAGCAACTTGGTGCGACCAAACTGATTGGCCAAGCTCCAGAACTCTCCCCAGCCCCCTGAGAGGCTGGTGATCGCCAAGACCAAGGCAATGAGCCCCCCCGTCAAAAAGAGGGCGAATTGCATGACATCGGTCCAGATGACCGTCCGCATGCCCCCCATGAGGGTCCAGCCGATGGCGAAGAGCCCAATGATGACAATGCACCACTCCAGGGGGAGCGGGGTCACCAGCCGCAGGGGCAGGGCCGCCACCAGGACCCGAACCCCCTGGCCCAAGATGCTCCCCACGGTGAACATGACGGTGGCGAGCGACTTGGCGGCCCGTCCCAGCCGCTGCCCCATGTAATCATAGGGGCTGTAGATTTCCCGCTCGTAGTAAAGAGGCACGATAAAACGAGCCACCAAAAATCTCGCGAGGATGGAGCCAAGCGCCCATTGCAAGTAGCGAAAGTCTCCTTCGAGCGCAAAGAGCGTTCCCGGCACTCCGATGAAGGTGACCCCACTGATCTCGGTAGCGATGAGTGAGCCTGAGACCGCCGGCCAAGGGAGCGAGCGCCCCCCCAAAAAGAAATCCCGGATGGTGGCTTGCTTGCCCCGCATGAGGTGGCCCACCCAGGTGGTCAGGCCGAGGTAGCCCAGGACCACCAGCCAGTCCCATACGGTGAAAAACTCATGGATCTCCATCAGGCGTTGGGTGGCAGCAGGAGGTGCTCTCCGAGCACTTGCAATTCGGCGGGGTCGCTCAGGAGGTAGTCGGGCGAATGGGCCGCGAGCGCGGAGCGACTATTGAAGCCCCAGGTCACCCCGGTCACCGAGATGCCCGCCTTCCGCGAGGCCTTCATATCGCGAATTTCATCGCCGATATACATGATTTCCGCCCGGTGGAGGGAGAAGGTCCGACTGATCGATTTGATGTGTTTGGCCTTGCCGCTGAGCTTGGGCACCGAGCTGACGAAATCGAAGAGATCGAAGTCCTTCAAGCGCAGGAATTCCTCGACGTTCTCGACCGAGTTGGAGGTCAGGATGCCCATCAATTGCACCTTCTCCCGAAGGCGCGAGACCGGTTCCCGGATGCCCTCGACCAAGTCGATCTCCTGGAGGCGGGAGCCTAGCAGGCGCTTGCCCTGAAGGAGGAGCCTCGGCACGTCCCGCTTGCGGATTCCCAGGTGGCGGATGAGCTGGCGGGTGCTCATTTCGCGCAAGTCCTCCATGGCGTCCTCGGCCACCTCCGGGAGCCGGAAGGCGGGCGCGAGCTCATTGAAGACGAGACGTGCTTGGGCCAGGGTGTTGGCCAGCGTTCCGTCGAAGTCGAAGAGGAGGCAGCGGTATCGCATAAGGGTCGTTTTCACGGAGAGCGCCGCTCCGCCTGCTGGTAATACTGCGAAAGATCGGGCTTGAAAAGCAGTTCCAGGGGTTGCTCGGAAAGTTGGCAGCGGGCGATGAGGTCCCGCAGGACCAGCAGGCAGGCGGCGGCATCAAAAAGCGCTTCGTGAAAGGCTCCCTGCGGCAGCAGTTCCGCGAGCGATGCTTGCAGGCCGAGGGCCGCCACCACATCGCTTAGGCGATGGCGGGGCAAGGCGGGCAGGACCGAGCGGGCCAGCGGCAAGACATCGATCCAGGGGCCGAAGCCATGCAGGGGAAAGGTCCGCAAGAATCGCTTCTCGGTGCCCGCGCCGTAGGCTACCACCACCCGGTCGCGCAGGCGGTGCACCAAGTCCGGCCAAAGGCTGACCAGGCTGGGGGCGTCGGGCGTGCTGGGCGAGGCGAGGCGACGGCCCCAGGCGAGGTCGGGTCGCCACTCCAGATGCTCCATCAAAAAGAGGCCCACTTCGAGCGGCTGACCGCTCGCGCGCGAGGACTCGAAGTCGATGGCGCAAAAGCGCTGCTGGGCGATCGGGAGAGCACAGTCCACCGGAAAAGCTAAAGGGGAGTGGCTGATCCTCAAGCTCGACGCTCTTTTGTCTTGAGCGGGGCTGGCTCATCAGGTAAAGCACCCTTCCCGCTGTTCACTCATCTTATGAAGCCGGAGTCTTCCACGGAATCGATTTTCACCATCTGTTACATCAGCAAGGAGTCCAAATCCCTGAACGACAAACAGGTCGCTGACCTACTCACCAAGGCCCGAGAGAAGAATCGTCGCCTGGGCGTGACCGGGCTTCTCATTTACGAGGCCGCTCACTACATGCAGGTCCTCGAGGGCAGCGAGTCGGTGGTGAAGGAGCTGTTTCAAAAGATCAGCCAAGATGAACGCCACCACGCCGTCCGACAGCTGGCTGGCGAGCACCGGGAATCCGGGCGGATCTTCGGCGATTGGTCCATGGCTTACGGACAAATTTCGCCTGCCGACAAGGAGCAGATGGACCAGTATCACACTCTCCTGAGCCACCTGAGCGATGGCGTGGTGCCGCTCCAGATGACCGACGAGATCGTGAATTTCATCCGCTCGTTCGAGGATCTTTCCTAGTGTCCTGTTAGGGAAGAAAGTATCATTGATAATTTGTACTTTTTCTCCGATGGTCGAGTATGCAAGTATGGCAAAAGGACGACCGAAAGCACCGTTGGAATTGAGCAAGGAAGAGCGCGAAGTGTTGGAGAAAGCGGCACGTAGGAGGACCAAGGCAAATCAAGATGT
>JBCCJK010000034.1 GCA_039027815.1 Verrucomicrobiota bacterium | reverse complement strand
GCGGGGAAGGAAGAGCCGGAGTCTTTCGAGCCAGCCCTGCGTTGCTCCTCGGTTAGGGTGCCTGTACCGCGCCCTCGTCGCGCCTTGGTCTGGCCCGAAATCCACTCGGCCATTCTACCAGCCAATTCTGCAGCTTGGTATAAGACGGGCGGCTTCCGAGGGGTGGAGTTCATGGAGAGAGTCTACGTTTGGTCAGCCCTTTGCGCCAGAGGAGGGGAGATTTGTTTCGGTGGGTGAGGGCGAGGGGCAGGATGACCTGTGCGGAGGAAGCTGGGGGAGGGGGCGGTCGGTTTCGGTTTTTTTGGAGGAAGGGTGTGGCGCAGGAGGCCGCAGAGACGCGGGGTGGGAGCGGGGGAGGGTCCGGGTTTTAGCGGACTTCGGGGCCGCCGAGGTTGATGCCGATTTGCAGGCCGATGGAGTGCTCGCTTCCGAAGTCGTCTGAGTAGTCATAGTTGTATTGGAGGCGGGCTTGGAAGGTGCGGGCGGGGTCGGAGTAGAAGGTGATCATGGGGGAGAGCCGGAAGCGGTCGTCGAGCCCCGCTTCGCTGATGCCGGAGACCCAGCCGCCCCGGAGGCCGAGGTCGATTCGGTCATCGAGGCTGTAGACGAGACTGGAGTAAAGGCCGATTTCGTCAAGGTCCGCTTGGCGTGTTTCTTCTTCTTCGTGGTGATCGTCGTCGTGATCGTCATGATGATCCTCTTCTTCGTGCTCTTCGTCTCCGTGAAGGTGTCCGGAGACGGCTTCGAAGTGACGATAGAGCAGTTCGTTTCGCCAGCGTAGGGCCTGGCCCCCAGGGCTGTAGCCGTTTTCCCGCCAGAGGTATTCGAGGCCGATTCCGTAGACTTGGGAGGTGCCCCCGAATTCATTGTCGCCCCAAGCGCCCGAGACGAGCCCCACGAGCCGGTGACGGTCATTGAGGTCATATTGGTTTAGCCAGGAGGCGGTCACGGCGATGTCTTGGAGATTGGCCCCTTCTCCTTCGAATTCGGCTTCCTCACCGTGTTCTTCTTCGCCGTGGGCGTGATCGTGGCTCTGGATTTCGCCTACCGAGACGGAGAGGAGGGAGGTTTGAAAGAAGGGGAGGGGGGCGTTCCAAGAGATTTCTCCGCCGAGGGTGGTGAGTTCGCCTTCGTTGAGGAAGCGACTATTCACCAGGTTCTGATTCAGGTAGTCCCAGCCGTGATTGTGGAGGGTGTTGTGGAAGCCGAAGCGATTGAGATATTGCCCGCCCCGCAGTTCGAGGCCGAGTGGCAAGTCGATGAGTTTCAAGAAAGCTTCTTCCAGGTTGAGGCTGAAGTGGCCATCGGCATCGGTGGTTCCGGTGGCGTTGGCGAAGCCTTGCAGCCAACCGGCGCGAAGGGAGATCCCTGGTTCGATGCCCTGGAGGGTGAGGTCGCTCTGAGGGTCGTGATCTCCTACGGCCAGGGAGGAAATGTCGGTGGTGGCTTCCGTGTAGACCCCAAAGACGTGGAAGTGGGGATAGAGGTAGCCGAGCCCGTCCAGGGAGCCCTCTCCCGACTGGAGATTGCGGAAGAAGTTTTCGGGACTGGTGAGCAGGAGACTTTGGGTGTCGCCGGGCTCTTGGGCCCGGGCTGTCGGGCTGCTGGGCAAGAGGAGGAGGAGCGCTGCGGAGAGAACGAGAGCGTGAGATGTCATAGCCCACCACCATGGACTAACGCAAATCAATCGCAATATTTAATTTAAATTATTTGCGTTTGTGAGACTAGGTCTCAATTGCTGCTTTGTGGTCGGGTCACCATTTTTGGATCTAGCTCCGCGCTGTTAGGATGAAATGGAGACGGGGTGAACGGCCGAGAGGGGTTGGCCCGGAGCATTCCGCGGTCTTCTCGTGGAAGTGCTGAATTTTCCTGACGCTTGCTGGTGGGGATGCGGTTTTTTGGAGGAAGGAGTCGCTCGGGAGGCCGCGAGAGGCGTGGGGCTACCTTGCGTCCTCGGAGAGGGGAGGCGGGGTGGGGGCTGGGTTTTTTCGCTTTTCGATTTCGGCTCGCACGTTGTCTGGGCTGGGAGAGCCAGGGTTGCGGCGGGCGGCGAGGGCCCTTTCCAGTGAGAAGACTTCGTGAGCCTGGCTGGTGAAGGCGGGGTCGATTTGGCTGAGGTCGAGTTGGTCCAGGGGGGTGCCGCTGGCGACGGATTCCGCCACCGCTTGGCCAACCAGTTCGTGAGCGCGGCGGAAGGGGATGCCTTCGAGCACGAGCCAATCGGCGAGGTCGGTCGCCAGTAGAAGTGGATCGCTGGCGGCGGCCTGGCAGCGCTCGATCTGGATCTCCATGCCGGCGATCATTTCAGCATTGACGGCCAGGCTGAGCTTGAGCGTGTCGATGGAGTCGAAGAGGGGTTCTTTGTCTTCTTGGAGGTCGCGATTGTAGGTCAGGGGCAGCCCTTTCAAGGTGGTCAGCAAGGTGACGAGATTGCCGACCAGGCGACCGGTTTTTCCGCGAGTGAGTTCGGAGACGTCGGGATTCTTCTTTTGGGGCATGAGGGAGGAGCCGGTGGTGTGGGCGTCCGAGAAGGTGGCGAATCCAAATTCGGCCGAGCACCACAGGATGAGGTCTTCCGAGAGCCGGGAGAGGTGGACGCCGCAGAGGCTGATGGCGAAGAGCAGTTCGGCGATGTAGTCCCGGTCGGCCACCGCGTCCATGGAGTTGTGGGTGACATCGCGGAAGCCAAGTTCGGCGGCCATGGCTTGCCGATCAAGATTGATGGTGGACCCGGCCAAGGCCCCTGAGCCGAGGGGGGAGATATTCAGGCGGCTGCGGCAGTCTTGCAGGCGGTCGAAATCCCGGTCGAGCATTTCGACGTAAGCCAGAAGGTGGTGGCCCACGGTGACGGGTTGGCCGCGTTGGAGGTGGGTGTAGGCTGGCAGGACGGTCGCGGCGTGGGCTTGGGCTTGGTCCAAGAGGGACTGTTGGAGATCGCGAAGGCCCGCCGCCAAGACGTCGATTTCGGCCCGGCAGTAGAGCCGGGTGTCGGTGGCGACTTGGTCATTGCGAGAACGAGCGGTGTGGAGCTTGGCGCCGACTGGGCCGATGCGGCGGGTGAGCTCGGCCTCGATGTTCATGTGGATGTCCTCGAGCGAGGGGTCGAACTGGAATTGGCCAGACTGGATTTCGGCTTCGATGTCGTGAAGACCTTGCTCTATTTGCGAGAATTCCTCCTCGCGCAAAAGCCCAGCCTGCCACTGGGCCCGAGCGTGGGCGAGGGAGCCGGCGATGTCGTGCTGATAAAGTCGCCAATCAAAGCTGACCGATTCGCCAAGCTGTTGCACGAGGTCGGCGGTTGGCTGGGCGAAACGTCCTTTCCACATCGTTTTGGTCAGCTGGCCCGCTCGCCCGGCCCTTTCAAGCTTTTTTGTTTAGCCGCGCGTCGATGAGATTTTCGCACAAGCCTTTGTCGCGCAGTTGATCGCAACAGGCTTCGATTCGCAGGGCACTTTTGGCGGGCTGGAAGCCCAGGCGGCGGGTGATGCATTCCTGCAAGAGTTGAATGTGGTTGTCCTCGAATTCGAGGACTTTGCCGCAGTCGATGCAGATCAGGTGGCCGTGGTCCGGGCTGTTGTGGAAGTTGGGGTCGTAGGTTTTTTCGTCGCGTCCGAGTTCGATTTCCCGGAGAACGCCGCTTTCCACCAAGAGATTGAGGGTGCGGTAGAGGGTCGCTCGGCTGGTGGCGGGGTCGATTTTGCGAGCCCGCGTCCAGAGTTCTTCCGCGGTGAAGTGTTCGTTCGATTGGAAGGCGGCGTCGATGATGACTTTTCGCTGGGGCGTGCGGCGGAGTCCCTTGCGTTGGAGGAACTCTTCAATGCGGTCGTGAATGTCGGAGGGGGCTGCCACTGGTGATTTGTAATCTACGGGTTGCGGGGGCTCGCGTCAACGTGGCGCTTGCGGGCGGCGGCTTTTGGTGGAGGAGAAGGGGATGCGCTGGTTCAATTGGTTTCTCTACGGCGGGGCGGTGTTGGCCCTTGCCGGAGGCCTCTGGTGGCAGGGCGAGCGCCGCCCACCAGCTCGGCCGGAGGCGCCCAAACATCGAGTGGTAGCCGAGCAGTTTCTGGCCTCCCCCTGGGAACGGATGAGCTTGCCCGAGGCGCGGGTGTTTGAGTTTCCGCTGGGGGCCCGGCAGGGGGGGCTGGCCTACAATGCCCAGCCTTTTCTAGACTGGAACGGCAGCCGTGGTGGCTACCATTTGGGAGACGACTGGAACGGAATCGGCGGGGGCAACACGGACGCCGGCGATCCCGTGCGGAGCATTGCGGCGGGTCGCGTGCTCTACACCGGCACGCCGAGCGCGGGCTGGGGCAAAGTGGTCGTGGTGGGACATCGTTTGGCTACCGGGGAGCTTTGGACGAGCTTCTATGCGCATTTGGAAAGCGTAGCGGTCTCGGTGGGCTCGTTTCTCGTTCGGGGCCAGCGCTTGGGCTCGATCGGCACGGCGGATGGTCTTTACTTGGCTCACCTGCACTTCGAGTTGCGACGGGGCGCTGAGCGTTTACATGGGGCGGGCTATGCCTCCCTCCCGCGGGATCCCTACCGGAGGGGCTTGCGGTCTTTCCTGGACGAATGGCGGCAAGAGCGCTTTGCCGAGTTTCTCCCCGCCCCGGAACCAAGGGGGCGGCCGCTGCCCACAACCCAATTCTTGGTCGAATGAAGAGTGCTGTCAGGGAACCACGGCAGAAAAGAGCACACTACCGTTGCTGCCTTCCGGCCCTGGCGGGGTTCGCGAGTCGAGTCTCCATGGCCCCTGACAGCGGAAGAGAAGGATGCCTATTTCTGAGGGGGTGACAAGGGCGAATTGGTTCTTCGCTTTTCCTTTCCGGGCAGCCAGCCGGGTAAAGACCGCTTGCTTTTCTCTCGGCCCAAAAAAATTAAGGGTTGCCTCCCCAGCGCGAAAACTGTAGCAACTCGTTGGAAGATCCGTTCCGACCCAGCGACAACCCCATCCCATGGCACCGAAAATTCTAACCATTCTGGCCACCATTTTCGTGGTGGCAGCCGCCATCCTAAGTTACCTCAACAAAGGTTTCCTCGACGAAGAGACCTCGGCGCTCGCCTCTCAGCAAAATCTTCTGAAGGAGAAGCAGGCCGACCTGCAGGAGGTCAAGGAGCAGATCGTGGCGGTGAAAGAAGAGGTGGAAGAATTGACGGTGGAAGTCGCCACCACCACCGAAGACTTGGCCAAGGCCACGGCCGAGGCGGAGGCGTTGAAAAGCACCCAAGCGGCACTCGAAGGAGAGAAGACCGAGGCCGAAACCAATCTCGGCAAGCTTGAGAAGGACATCGAGGACATCGGGAGCATCGGCGAAGTGGATCAGGAGATGCAGGCTGTCAGCAGCGAGATCGAGCTGCTGAAGTCGGAAATCGCAGACGCCAAGCGCAATCTCGAGTTCACTCAACGCCGCCAGGCCAGTGTCTCCCAGACGCTCGATGAGACGCGTGCCACCATTAGTATGAAGAAGCGGGGCTTCGTCGACGGAGGCCTTAGCACGACCGTCCGCTCGGTCGATCCAGAGTGGGGTTACTTGATTCTGAATGCGGGGGATCGCCGGGGAGTCGTTCCCAAAGCCGAGTTTGAAATCCGCCGGGGCACCTCGCTCATCGCTCGGGCGGTCGTGACCTCCATCGAACCAAATATTTCAGCCGCCACCGTCACCGAGAGCTTCGGCATCATCTCGGTGGGCGACGTCGCCGTGCACGAGGCGCCGGCCCTCCCAGAAGTTTCCGAGGAAGCTCCCAGTCCCCTCCCCACCGTGGTGACCCCGCCGGTGGAGGAAATCATGGAAGAAGAGCCAGCCGCCGAAGAAGCCCCGGCCGATCCTTTTGCGGACGATCTTTTCGA
This sequence comes from Verrucomicrobiota bacterium, assembly GCA_039027815.1. Classification (NCBI taxonomy): domain Bacteria; kingdom Pseudomonadati; phylum Verrucomicrobiota; species Verrucomicrobiota bacterium. The sequence goes on along the minus strand of JBCCJK010000034.1, from coordinate 26,849 downwards.
CTTCTGACTCGCACCTTTCCTGACCTCCCACCCCCTTGAATTGATCCCATGAAAGCAGGCCTCCTATTTCTTACCGCCATCATCCTCGGTGCGGCCGGTTACTTCGGCTACACCAACTACAGCACCTTTGTGGAAACGCAGGAGGAGAAAGAAGGCGTCATTCAGACGGTGGGCATGACGGATCGCAAAATCCGCGATGAAATGAGTGAGCTGGTCGGGGAAGATCGAAATTCTCCCTACGCGGCCGCCACCAGCGCCTTGAAAGACGGGGCCATGCCTCGCTTTTTCAATGAGCTGCAAACCTCGAGTTGGTTCGGTCGCAACCCGGACTTCGATACCTGGGAGCCGAGTCAAATGGAAGACGCACCCTTGGTGGCCCAATACAAAAAACTGACCAACGAGCGGACGGAGTTGGCCACCAAGCTCGACTTCGCCCAAAACGACATCCGGGAAGGGCAGGCTTCGGTCGGCGAGCTGGAGCGTGACCTCAAGGTGACGAAAGCGAAAATTGCCGAGTTCGAAAAAGTTTTCCAAGAACTCCAAGACAGGTTTGGCGAGGGCGTCACGCCGGAGAACTTCCGCGCCAAGCTGGATGCGCTCGAAGCCCAGCGGGACCAGCTCCAGAGCGAGTCAGCTGCCCTAGAGCGAAGCGTGGTCCAGGCTTCAGAAGCGGTCGAGCAGACGGAGCGCACGCTTTCCAACGTCCGCCAGGAAGACCGTGACTGGCGCCGCCGCAATATCGAGCAACTGGAAGCCATCGTGACCGCCGTCAACTCCGAGTGGGGGTATGTGGTCATCAATGCCGGGAAACGGCAAGGCGTCTCGGGCGATGTGCCGCTTTTGGTCATGCGCAATGGCACCCTCATCGCCAAGCTGAACGTGACCACGATCGAGGACAATACCTCAGTCGCCGATGTCATCGAAGGGAGTCTGCGTGGTTCCCTCACTCCGGGAGACCAAGTCATCGAGGAGCGCTCTTGATCATCGCCGGAAAGCCCCTACGTTGACGCCATGAAAAAGCCGATTCTTTTCGCCTCCTTGGCTGGTTTGGGAGTGCTTGGCTTGTCCAGTTGCACCACCACGAAAAAGCCGCAGGGGCCCTTGTCTGAAAAGAGCCAACTCAGCTGGAGCAATCAAGGCCAGCGCGGACCGGCCGTGGATCCTCGTTTTAGGTCCTTCAGTCCTGAGTCGTACGAGCGTTACTGAGCGAGATTCTCTCGTTTCGCTTTGAGTGGGGCTCTCGATCGGAGAGCACCCTTCCCATTCCCTGGGTCGAATCAAAGGTGCAGGGATCGGGGAAAGAGCTTCTGAAGTGTGCGCCTGGTTCTGGGAACGGGGTTTCAGTATTTTCGCCAGAGCGAAGGCACGAAAAGCACAAAAATCGCGAGTAACTCCAAGCGACCCAGGACCATCAAGAGACTTAGGAGCAGCAGCGTGCCGGCTTTGAGATGAGCGAAGTTGTCGGTGGGGCCGACCTCGCCCAGTCCCGGGCCAATGTTGAAAAGGGTGGCAAAGGCGCAGGAGTAACAAGTTTGGAGATCGAGGTGGGGTTCGATGAGGCTGATCACGAGGGTGCCGATCCCAAGGGTCACGGTGAAGAGCCCCATGATGAGGGCCGCGCTTCGGGCGGAGTCCTCGGCCGGCATGCCGTTCATTTTGATGACGACGGTTTTTCGAGGGCGAAAAGCGCCGATGATTTCCTGGGCCCCCATTTTCAGGAAAAGAAGGAAGCGACTGACCTTGAGGCCGCCGGCGGTCGATCCGGCGCAGCCGCCCATCGCCATCAGCACCAGCAGCATGGCGACCGAAAAGCCGGGCCATTGCTCGTAGCCTTCGGGCAGGACCTCGGCCACCCGCCAGTTGCTGGTGAATCCGCTGGAGGTGATGATGCTGGCGACCGCGAAGGAGGCGTCGAGAAAAGCGGAACTGGCGTCTTCATACAGCCCGGTTTCCGCGGTCAGATTGAGGCCGATGGAGAGGACAGCGATGAAAAACATCCCGTAAAAAAGGCGGCTTTCCTCCTCCACCCGGAGCCGTTTCCATTGCCGCCGGTAGAGTGCTGAGAGCACGAGAAAATTGGTGCCGCAGAGCAGCATCATGACCATCACGAAGAGCTCGATCGGGGTGCTGCGGAAGTAGCCGATGCTTTCATTGTAGGGACTGAAGCCCCCGGTCGCGACCGTGCACATACCGTGATTGACGGCGTCGTAGAGGTTCATTCCCAGTGCCAACAGCCCGAGGATGCAGAGGGCAGTCATCACGAGGTAAATGACCCAAAGCTGCCGGGCGGTTTGGAGCACGCGGGTGTTCGAGCCCTCCCCTTGGCGGAGGGATGATTCATGTCGCATGAGAGACTTGGCCCCTACCCCGACGTAGGAAAGGAGCGCCACGAAAAGCACCAAGATCCCGGCCCCGCCCAGCCACTGGCTGATCGATCGCCAGAGGAGAATGGAGCGAGGCATGCGGTCGAGATCCTGGATGACAGTCGATCCCGTGGTGGTGAAGCCGGAGACGGACTCGAAGAGCGCTTCATCGAAGTTGAGACTCGGCTCGCACAGGGTGTAGGGCAGCATGCCGACCAGGCCACTGATGACCCAGCCCAAGCCGACCACCACGATGGCTTCCTTGCGAAGAATGTCGGTCTTGGTTTTCCAGCCAATCGCCAGGAGGGCCCCTCCCAGCAGGGCGGTCATCCCGGTCGAAAGCCAAAGGGCGCGGGCGCCCGAGGACTCGCCGGTGGTGGCTTCCTCGAAGAGGGCAAAGCCGCCACAGGCCGCCATGGCCACCGCCAGCAAGAGGACGAGCGATCCGAAGATCTTGGAAAGGAGGCGGAAGTTCACGGAGTCAGAAAGGATTCAGCCGTGAACCAGCTTCAGGAAAGGCTTGCGAGTCTGGGCGGAAACCATGGCGAAGAGATTGTCGCCCGGCTCGACGGTGTCGGTGGCGGAAGGGACGGTGGCGTGGATGGAGTGAATGCGAGCGATGATGACGCTCTCTTCGGGCCATTCGATTTCCTGGAGAGAGAGGCCCACGATGCCGGAGCCCTCGGGCACGGTGGTTTCGATGACTTCGACCTCGCCAAATTTTCGGACGAGATGGAAGGAATCCGAAGTGATGAAGCGCGTCAATTCGCGGCGAACCGCTTCCCGTGGGCTGACCGCAGCCACCACCCCAAACTTGCTGCCGAAGGAGCTGATGGCGTCGGCGTAGTCCGCCCGATGAATGAGACTGAGGCAGCTGTGGGTTCCGAGATTGTGGGCTTGCAAGCAGGTCATGACATTGTCCTCATCGCTGCTGGTGGCGGCCACGAAGAACTCGGCCTCGCCGACCTGCTCTTCTTTGAGTTCATTGACCGAAGTGGCGTCGGCGTTGATGATGACGGCTTTTTCCAAGCGATTGGCCAATTCCTCCGCGCGCTCGCGATCGACCTCGAAAATCCGCACGCGGAAGTGAGAGGCTTCCAGCATTTGGGCGAGGGCGAAGCCATACTCTCCTCCCCCGAGGATCACGACCCGGGGCTGCTCTTGGCGGCGATTGTTTTTCAAGAGCTTGTCGAGCGTTTCGCGCAGCTTGCGCGGTTCCCCAAAAAAGATGACCATATCGCCTCCGAGGACTTTCTCGTTGGCCGTCGGGATGATGTGGGTGCCTTGGCGGGCAATGGCGCCGATGCGGACTCGATCGGGCAATTTCAGCTCTCGGAGTGTTTTGCCTTCCAAGGGGTTCTCCATCGGGAGCCGGACTTGCTGGAGCTCGATGCGGCCGCGAGCCAGCTCCTCCACCATGATGGAATCAGGATTGCGGATGAATTTGGCAAGCTCGACCGAGGCCAGCCTTTCCGGGCTGAAAATGTAATCGATACCGAAATGCCCTCGGTGGTCGAAGAGCCACTCCTCTCGCTGGATGCTGGCATGGACCCGGCAAATGACCTTCTTGGCGCCCAGCTTTTTCGCGATGGAGCTGGAGACGAGGTTGGTGTTGTTGCTGCTGGTGAGAGAGAAGAAGAGATCGCATTCGGCCACGCCTGCCTCCAAAAGCAGGCTGACCGAGGAGCCATCTCCCTGGAGCACCCGGGCGTCGAGCAACTCATCCAGTTCGGTGGCCCGCGCTTCATCGGCATCGATCACGACGGTGTCATGTGCTTCCCGCGAGACACTCGCTGCCATGTGGCGACCGATTTCGCCCGCCCCCACGATAATGATTTTCATAAACGGTGGCGAGTCCCTGGGGAATCGCTCGAGATAGTCTCTTTCAGATCTTCCAATTCTTCAACTCCGCCTGCAAGGCTTCCATCGGGAGGCCGATGACATTGCTCCAAGAGCCGTCGAGGCGCTCAATGATTTTTTCCCCATGTTCTTGGGCCGCGTAGCCGCCCGCTTTGTCGAGAGGATCGATCGAGGCCAAGTACTCGCCGATCCCGGCCGGATCGAGGGCCCGGAAGGTGACGGCCGTCACAGCGTGGAAGCGTCTTTGCTTGGCGGAAGCCTTCTCCAAGAGGCAGACCCCCGTGCAGACTTGATGAGTGCGTCCGGCCAGTCGACTCAACATGAAAAAGGCTTCCTCCAAATCGCGCGGCTTGCCAAAGGGCTCCCCATCCAGATAAACCAAGGTATCCGCACCCAGCACGAGAGCGCTCGGGAACTCGCTCGCGACCGCCGACGCCTTCCGAAAGGCATTTTCCTCGGTCAAAGCCGCGGCCGAGAGCTGGGGATCGTGGAGCTCTTCGGCAGCCGAAGCCCGCACCGCGAAAGAGAGCCCAGCTTCAGCCAAGAGGTCGCGCCGGCGCGGCGAACTGGAGGCCAGAATGAGCGGGACGGTCTCAGACACCCGAAAGGCTCCAGAAGCGGGAGACTCTGGCAAGCCCTTTCTCCGCGGCATTTCGTATCCAGTCTGAAATAGATATCGACATATCAAGATATGTAGATATTAGGGGAAGAGCGATGAAGACCATGGAAAAGAGCCCCGCCTTCGAAACTTTGGAGCAGAGCTTGGCTGAGCGAATTCTGGTTCTCGATGGGGCTATGGGAACGACCATTCGCGAGTATGGGCTGGACGAAGGAGCGGCCCGCGGAGAGCGCTTTGCCAAGAACGAGAAGGATCTCCTGAATAACGGGGACATCTTGTCGCTGACCCAGCCGGGCGTCATTGGAGACATTCACAAACGGTTTTTGGAGGCGGGGGCCGATCTCATCGAGACCAACACCTTTTCGGGCACCACCATCGCGCAGAGTGAGTTTTTCGTGGAAGATCCTCGGGAGACGGGTGGTCGCAAAGATCCGGAGTTCTTCGAGAAGGAGGTCCTGGAAAATCCGCAGCTTCAGGACCTCCAACGAGATATCAATGTGGAATCCGCTAAGCTTTGTCGCAAGTGGGCAGATGACATCGGAAGCGACACCGGGCGGCGACGTTACGTGGCGGGAGCCATTGGGCCCATGACCGTCTCGCTTTCGGTCTCGCCCGATGCCTCTGATCCCGGGTTCCGGGTCGTGACCTTCGACCAGGTGAAACGCTCTTACCGCGAGCAAGCGGAAGCGCTCTTGGAAGGCGGGAGTGATATCCTAATGGTGGAGACCATCTTCGACGCGCTCAATGCCAAGGCGGCCTGCGTCGCCCTCCGGGAGATGTTTGAGGAAAAAGGGCGGGAATGGCCGATCATCATCTCGGCGGCGGTCGGTCGGGGAGGCGAGACCATGATTTCAGCCCAAAAAGTCGACGCCCTTTGGAACGCCTTTTCTCATCTCCAGCCTTTGGCGATCGGGTTGAATTGTTCCCTCGGTCCCGACCTCATGAAGCCGCACCTGGAAACGCTCGCGGCGGAAGCGGGGGCGGCGGTCTCTTGTTATCCTAATGCGGGCTTGCCCAATCCGCTCGCGCCCACGGGTTTCGACCTCGAGCCCTCTCACATGAAGGACTATTTGGGCGAATTCGCGAGGGAGGGCCTACTGAATCTGGCAGGAGGATGCTGCGGGAATACTCCCGAGCACGTAGCGGAAATTGCCAAGGCGGTGGAACACGTCGCCCCCCGAAAGTTTCACCGCTAAGAACGCTCAGCCCGCCAAGATTTTGAAGGATTGCGAAGAGTCTGCCAAGCGAATCGTAGAGGGAGCGGTGTCGGTTCATCGAGCCCAGTCGCAGACCCGCCTCAGGCTTTCCGGGATGACGCTCGGCTTTCTCTTGAACTTCACCGTGAAGCTTAGGAAAGACGGCCTCGGAAGGCTCGCGCTCCATCATGCTTCTTGGCGCCCTTCGCCTTCTTAGGGGGAAAACCATGCCTGAACCACGCTACCTCACCCTTTCCGGATCGGAACTCTACCGACATACCCCGGAGAAAAATTTCCTCATGATCGGGGAACGCACCAACGTGGCGGGATCGCCTCGTTTCGCTCGCTTGGTGAGAGAGAACAAGCTGGAAGAGGCGGTCGAGGTGGCTCGCCAGCAGGTGGTCAATGGAGCCAACGTCATCGATATCAATTTCGATGACGGATTGATCGACGGGGTGGCCATGATGCGTCGCTTCCTCCATCTCCTCCAGGCCGAGCCCGAAATCACGGCCGTGCCTATCATGGTGGATTCCTCCAAGTGGGAAATCATCGAGGCCGGTCTCCAGTGCCTCCAAGGCAAGGGAATCGTCAATTCCATCTCGCTCAAAGGCGGGGAGGAGGAGTTCCTGCATCAGGCCCGCATTATTCGGCGATACGGGGCGGCCGTGGTCGTGATGGCCTTCGATGAGCAGGGCCAAGCGGCGACCTACCAAGACAAGATTCGCATCTGCGAGCGGGCTTACCGGCTGTTGGTGAACGAAGCGGGCTTTCCGCCCGAGGACATCATTTTTGATCCGAATATCCTGACGGTCGCGACTGGCATTGAGGAGCACAACAGCTACGCGGTCGACTTCATCGAGGCCACCCGCTGGATCAAAACCCACCTGCCGCATGCGAAGGTCTCCGGGGGGGTCTCCAACATCTCCTTCTCCTTCCGCGGCAACAACGCGGTTCGCGAAGCCATGCACTCGGCCTTTCTCTTCCATGCCCGCCATGCGGGCATGGACATGGGCATCGTGAATGCCGGGATGCTCGAGGTCTACGACGAGATCCCCAAAAACTTGCTGAGGGCCGTGGAAGACGTCTTGCTGAACCGGGATCCCGAGGCCACCGAGCGGATCCTCGATCTGGCGGAGGAATACAAGGGCAAGGGTGGGAAGAAGAAAGAGGAGGATCTCACTTGGCGGGAAGCCGGGGTCGAGGAGCGCCTGGAGCACGCCCTTCTTAAAGGCCTCGATAAATTCATCGAGGAAGACACCGAGGAAGCGCGAAAGAAATACCCCAAGCCGCTCCACGTCATCGAAGGCCCGCTCATGGATGGGATGGGCATCGTGGGCGATCTCTTCGGCGAGGGGAAAATGTTCCTACCCCAAGTCGTGAAAAGCGCCCGGGTCATGAAAAAGGCGGTCGCCTACCTCGAGCCTTTCATGGAGGAGGAGAAAAAGGAGAACCTTTCGGGGCAGATCGCGGCCATCCTGGAGGAGGAACCGGAGCTGACCGAAGAACAGGCCCTCAAGGTCGCGGAGCGACGCGATTCCGCGGGACGTTTTCTCATCGCGACCGTCAAGGGCGACGTCCACGACATCGGCAAAAACATCGTGGCAGTGGTTTTGGCCTGCAATGGCTTCGAGGTGACCGACCTCGGGGTGATGGTCTCGTGCGACAAGATCCTCGAGAAAGCGCGGGAAATGGATGCCGATATCATTGGGCTCTCCGGCCTCATCACGCCCTCGCTCGATGAAATGGTCCATGTGGCCCAAGAAATGGAGAAGGGCGGCTTCAAAATCCCGCTTCTCATCGGCGGCGCCACCACCAGTTCCGCCCACACCGCCATCAAAATCGCCCCCCACTACAGCCAACCAATCGTCCATGTGCTGGACGCCTCCCGGAGTGTGCCGGTCACGACCTCGCTCCTCTCGCGCGAGAGCCGGGAAAAATTCATCACCGAAAACGCCGAGAAGCAGGCCACCCTGCGGCGGGTTCACGCCGGGGGGCGGAAGAAAGAGGTGGTCTCTTTGGCAGAAGCGCGGGCCAATCGCCTGACCTCCGATTGGAAAACCCAGGAAATCGCGGTCCCGGAGTTCACGGGCGTGCGGGAGTTTCAAAAGCAATCGCTCCGCGAGCTGGCGCGCTACATTGACTGGACGCCCTTCTTCCACAGTTGGGAGTTGCGGGGCGTGTGGGATCCAGAGAACAAGCGGCTCAAGACGAGGAACGCCGAGGGAGCCGAACAAGCGGCCTCGCTCTACGAGGATGCCCTCGACTTGTTGGAAGAAATCATTGCCGAAAACAAGTTCGCGGCACGCGGTTGCTACGGATTCTTTCCGGCCAATAGCCGCGGGGACGACATCGTGGTGTGGCAGGACGAAAAGCGCCAGGAGGTCCGGACCGTCTTTCACACCTTGCGCCAACAGGTCGCCAAAAAGACCAAGGACAAACCTCACCAGGCCCTGGCTGATTTGGTGGCTCCAGAGGAATCCGGCCGCCAGGACTACCTGGGGGGCTTTGTGGTGGGCATCCATGGGGCCGATGAGTGGGCCCGGGAGTGGGAGGAGAAGAACGATCCCTATCGCAACATCCTCATCAAGGCGGTGGCGGATCGCTGTGCGGAGGCTTGCGCGGAGCTGCTCCACCACCGTGCTCGCGTGGCCTGGGGCTACGAGCGGCCGAATGAATTCAACAACAATGAGCTCATCAAAGAACTCTATCGCGGCATCCGGCCCGCTCCCGGCTACCCGGCCCAGCCAGACCACACGGAGAAGCCGGTCCTTTTCGAGCTACTGGATGCCAGCGAGCGAACGGGCGTCACCCTGACCGAGAGCCAAGCCATGCACCCTGGCGCGGCGGTCAGCGGGCTCTTTTTCAGTCATCCCGAGAGCCGCTACTTCAGCATCAGCGAGCTGCAAAAAGACCAAGTCGAAGACTACGCCCAGAGGAAGGGACAGACCCTCGAGGAAGCGGAGAGGTGGTTAGGGCCTTGGCTGGGGTATTGATACCAAGCTCCAGAATTCACAGGTAGAATGGAGGGAAGGTGTTGTGGGGAAGAGGCGCTGAAGCGCGGGGAAGGAAGAGCCGGAGTCTTTCGAGCCAGCGCTGCGTTGCTCCTCGGTTGTGGTGCCCGCACCACGCCCTCGTCGTGCCTTGGTCTGCCCCGAAATTCACGCGGCCGTTCTACCACTTTATCCGGCAGCTTGGTATTAAGAGGCCCGAGTTCGAACCGTTTTCAAAGCGATTTGGGCAGGAGAAAGCCAATCGACGCAATGAGATAGAGGGTGATGATGGCCCAGAGAACGACTTGGTAAGAGATCTTGCGAGTCTTGTGACGGATCAACTGCTGGGTAGCCAAAGCAGTGGGCCACCCGCCCAACAATTCCACCGTGTGCAAAACGGACTCGGGCACGCGGGCCGGCCGGCGACCGCGCTTCCCTGGTCGCGCTTGAGCCCGGGTTTTGTCCACCCAGTTGAGCAGCAAGCCCAGGCCATTGACCGACACCAAGTAAGGCAACAGCACCCCCGGGGGGAGGAAAGTCTTTATCCGAACGAGGGCCAAAGCAGGAACTACCAGGAGCGAACCAAGCAAGACGGCCAGGCGGACGGGACGGTAATCTTTAAGGGGGGCTGCGAGTTTTTTTCGACGTCTTTCGAAGGCCTCGCCTTCACGTGAGGGCATGCCACACCCTACGGACAAAGACCAAAAAAGGGGGCAAAAATGAGGGCCTCTTTACGCCTCTTTTTGTAGCACGAAGACCCCCAGAAAGGGGGTCAGGCGGAAGAAGCGGCGCTCCACCAAGCCAACGGCCGCAAAGTCTGCCAACCACGCCTCTTCTCTAGGAAAAGTTAGGCAGCCGGGGCCGAAGGCCAAGCCGTTGGCCACATCCCGCAAGTGATCGACTAGGATGACCCTCCCGCTCTCGCCGAGAGAACGTTTCGCCTCCGACAAGAGCGCTCTTCTGGATTCTCGTTTCTTCAGGTAGTGAGCGCTTAGGAGAAAAAAGACGGCATCGAACTCGCCGTCCCGGATCGGCCATTGGTGGAGGTGGGTGAGCTTTTGTTCCTCGGGAGGAGGGTAGAGCCGGCGTGCCTTTTGGAGACTGGCCGACTTGAGGGCTGCGGAGTCGAAAAAATCCAAGATCGTCCATTCTGTCTCAGGCAAGTGCTCTTTGAGGGCGGTGCTGGTTTCATCGAATCCAGCGTGCACATTGGCGGCCCGGGTGGGGCGAAGCTGGCCGAGGGCATCGGGCAACCAAGTCCAGCGATGAAGAGGTGAGCGATCATGAATCCAGGAGGCCGCGGCCAGCGAGGAAACGGTCCAAAAAGACGTGGCGGAAGTCAGGAGCGATTGCGCCTTGGCCGCCTTTTCCCAGCCGAAAGCGCGAAAGGCGCGAGTGGCCAAGCGCCCCACGATGGACGCCACCGCAGCCGTGGCATAGACCTCCGAGCGAAACTCGACCCTCTTCCGCAGTCCCTCCCAAGCGCCTCGTGGGGTGGGTCGATTCATGAGAGCCTTTTTGAAAACCACATGGCAGCACACTCGCTTGGGAAGCCGTTTTGGCGAGGAGAAAGCGGAGCGCCGGCGGAGGCGCGCGTCCTCCGCGCGATCTTTGCCTTGGCACACATGCTGCGACCCTCGGTTAATACGAAATACGAGAAAAGTATTATCGAAATCAAGGACAACAACAACGCGCACTACCATGAAAAGGAATCATTCCGCCACCCAGTGGCTAAGGAACGTGGCCGCTTCCGCGGTCGTTTTTGGTGCCTCCCTCGCCCAAGCGGAGCCCCTGAAGATCGCCTACAGTGACTGGCCCGGCTGGACGCCTTGGTCGATCGCTATCGAAAAGGGATGGCTCGAGGGCATCGAGGTGGAGTTTGAATGGATGGATTACGTGGGCTCGCTCGACGCCTTCGCCGCTGGAAACCTGGACGGCTGTCACATGACCAATGGCGACGCCTTGGTGATCGGGGTCGATCAACCGTCGATTTGCATTCTCATCAATGATTATTCCAATGGCAATGACATGTTCATCGCGGCACCGGGTTTCGACGACGTGCCGAGCCTCAAGGGAAAAAAAGTCGGGCTGGAAGAAGGCTTTGTGACCCACCTGCTGGTGCTGCAAGCCCTCGAGGACAACGGCATGACCGAAGAGGACATCACGATCGTGAACACGCCCACCGATCAGACGCCCCAGGTCCTGAAAACGGGCGCGGTCGAAGCGGTGGCCGCTTGGCAACCTAGCTCTGGCACCGCCCTCCGCGAAGTCCCCGGCTCAAAAGTGGTCTTCTCCTCGGCGGAAGCGCCCGGCCTCATCTACGATTGCTTGTTTGTGACGCCCGAATCGCTCAAAGAGCACCGGGAAACTTGGATGAAGCTGATTGGGGTTTGGTACAAGATCGTCGAATACATGAAGGACGAGGACAACCTGGACGAGGCTCTTGAGATCCTAGCCAAGCGAGTCAGCGTGACCCCGGAAGAGTATGAGCCGTTTTTGGATGGCACTTACATCCTGACCTTGGAAGAAGCCCTCCCCATTTGGAAAGAGGCGGAAGGTTTCGGCTCTATCTATGGCTCGTCCAAGATTTCCGATGACTTCAATGTGAAGTATGGCGTGTATGAAGCGCCCATGGATTACAAAGCGTTCATCGATCCCTCTCTCATCGCTGAGTTCGCAGCGGAGTAGGTCGCGCGCTTTTGCGTTTCAGTGGCGCGCCCCGAAGGCGGCGCGCCACTTTCTGCCCCTGGGCAGGCCCCCTTCCAAAAGTCTCTTTTTCGTTCGAACTTTTTGGCCATGCCTTCTTCTCCGCCCAAGTCCCGCAAGCCTTGGTTCAAGGTGCGGGGGAGTCTCCCCAGCTCCCGAGTGACTCTCTTGATGGGGGCCTCTTTTCTCCTGCCGCTGGCTGTCTGGAGCTTTTTTGCCTACACCCCTGGTTTGTGGCCGGTCAGTTTTGAACTGCGGATCGCGACCGATCTTCGCGGGCAAGTGGCCAATCCGGCGGCCCCTGAAGAACCGCACGTCTTTCAGACCATCTATCGGCCCGGCCGGGATGTGATGGAGAAGGAGGTCTTTCAAGCCTACCAAAAGATGGTCCGCCATAAAAACGAGGAGATCCGCGCTTACCTCGCGGGAACCTCTCTGCTGCCGAGCGAGATTCGGCTGAGCGCTCGCTCCAACAAAAAGGTGCTTCGTCGCCTCCACCCGATTGCGGTGGAAATGGCTTGGATGACGGAGGAGCAAGACACAGCCGACGAACGTTTTTATGCTCTTTGGCGGGACTTGGCGACGGGAGAGAAGAGACTGCCGAACCGCTTCCTCTCCCAGGAGAATCTCGAAATCGTGCAAGCGAACTGGGAGGTGCTCTCAGCGGCCAGTCCGACCTACCAGTCCTCTCTTTTTCCCAAAGAGCCGCTCTTGCATTTGGTCCCCTCCGGCAAGAAAGCCATTGGCCGGCCCTCCTACCTGCCTGCTCCCCACGAGGTCTTTTTGGCGGCGCAGCAACTGATCGAAGGGACGAGCGCCCGCGAGGATTCGAGTCTCTTTACCCGCTACCAGACTTCTCTCGCGATTGTCTTCGGCGGCTTCCTCATCGCCTGTTTGGTGGGAATTCCGATTGGCTTGTTAGCGGGAACCTTTGCCTTCTTTTCCAAGCTTTTTGAGCCCTTTGTGGATTTCTTTCGCTACATGCCGGCGCCCGCCTTCGGCACGCTTTTGGTTTTCCTCTTGGGCAGCCATGAAGCTCCCAAGATGACGCTCGTCTTCCTGGGGACCGTGCCGCAGATGATCTTGATGGTGGCCAATACCACCCGCACCCTGGATGCCTCCTTGCTGGACGCGGCCCAAACGCTGGGAGCGGGACGCGGATCGCTCATCTTCCGCGTGGTCATCCCCGGAATTCTCGATCGGCTCTACAATGATCTCCGCATTCTCCTGGGCTGGGCTTGGACCTGGCTGGTGATTGCCGAGCTTCTGGGAGTGAAGAGTGGGTTGACGGAAATCATCGATACCCAGGGCCGCCGTTTCAATTTCGACATTGTCTACGCCGTCATTCTCTTGATTGGGTTCACCGGTTTTTTCACCGACCAGATCCTGCAAGCGCTGCGGTGCGTCTTCTTCCCCTGGGTGGGGGAGAAGCAGAATTGGATCGGCAAGGCGGTGGCGAGAATTCGGCAGTGGTTCCTCAGCAAGCCAGCTACCAAGGGAGAAAAAGTCGTCCGCAAGCAAGCGGCCTAGACCATGTCACCCACGCAGACAGCCTTGCAAGATCGCCCGCTCAGCCCGGAGACCGCCGAGCGATTTCGACGTTTGCAGGAGAGGCCAGCCGCGATGGAGGTCTGTGGTTTGGGGAAGATCTACCCCAGCTCGGGAGGTCCGGTGGAGGCCTTGCGCGAGATCGACTTCACGGTCCATCGCCGAGAATTCATGTGTGTCATCGGGCAGTCTGGTTGCGGAAAATCCACTCTCATCCGCACCTTAGCTGGCCTCGAGGAACCGAGCACCGGAGAAATCCTGCTGGAGGGAGAGCCGGTCCTGGGCCCGTGCCCGGATCGCGGGATGGTCTTTCAGGGTTACACCTTGTTCCCGTGGTTGACGGTCAAAAAGAATGTCATGTTTGGCCTGGAGCGGACCGGCCACAGCAGGATGGTGGCCGAAAGGGAGGCCCGCGATTGGATCAATTTGGTGGGGCTCTCCAAGTTTGAAAACGCCTACCCGAGCCAACTTTCTGGAGGGATGAAACAGCGAGTGGCGATTGCCCGAGCCCTGGCCAATCAGCCCAAGATCCTCTTGATGGACGAACCTTTCGGAGCGCTCGATGCCCAGACCCGGGCTCAAATGCAGGGCTATCTTTTGGAGATCTGGCGGAATATCGACATCACCATTTTGTTCATCACCCACGATTTGGATGAGGCGGTTTACTTGGCGGATCGAATCCTGGTGCTCGAAGCCCACCCGGGTCGGGTCAAAGAAATCATCCAGGTCTCAGTCGATCGCCCCCGCTCCCCTCAGTCCGTCTTCAGCCAAGAATTCACCGCCACCAAACAACATGTCCACGAGTTGATTCACCCGCCCGGAGAGAAGACCGAGAAGCTGAATATCCCGCGCTTGGCCCCCGTGGGGGACGAGGTGGAGTGAGCCGCTGCCCTGACCCGCATGCCCTCTGCCGCGCACATAGAGTTCCTGGACCGGGTGGTCCGCCTGGAAACGCTGCCTTGGCCTCGGGTGGAGATTTTGCTGGAAAAGGTGGGCTGTCTTTTGATTCCGGTGGGGGCGACCGAGCAGCATGGTCCGCATTTGCCCATCAATACCGACACCGTCATCGCCGAGCGCTTGTGCGCCTTTGCCTCGGGGCGGACGGGCGTCCCGGTGCTGCCGGCTATTTCCTACAGCGTTTCGACCGGGCACACTCTGAAATGGCCAGGCACCTTTTCCCTCCGCCATGAGACTTTGATCGCCGAAATGTGTGAGATGGTTTCCTGGGCGGTTGGCTCAGGTTGGAGGCAAGTGGTGCTCGTGAATTCCCACTTTGGAAACGACGCTCCGCTCCGGGTGGCGGTCGATCGCCTCCGCCTGCGGCACTTGGGGAAATTGCAAATCGCCCTGGTCAATTCCTTCGAGCTCTCTCCGGAGATTTGGAACTACTTTACGAGCGATGCCGAAGACCTCCATGCAAACAAGGCGGAGACCGATCTCATGCTCTACCTCTCGCCCCAGACAGTCCACATGGAAGCGGTCGAGGATGACCCCGACCGAACGGTGGACAAGGTCTTCAGCTACCCCGTTTCCCAGACCAGCCTCAATGGAGTGACCGGCTCTCCCAGCCTGGGAACCGCCGCGCAGGGCGAATGGCTCTTCGGCCTCATGGGCCAGGCGCTGGCTGAATTGGTCGACCGCGCGCGCAGCGAGAGCCCACCCCTCCCGGCCTCGGAATGGGCCGGCTCCAGCGATCCCTTCTAATCGAAAGGCCCTCATGAATTCTCCCATTTTTGCCGTTCCCGAAGACTTCCAAGTGGACCCGAAACTCGTCTCGGATTTGGAGAGTCATTTGGCGGCAGCGGGTGTCGAATACTGCTTTTCGACCTATGTCGACGTCCACGGCGTGCCCAAAGCCAAAACCACCCCCCTGGCCTTCTTGGGAAAAATGGCAGCCGGCTCAGAGCTCTTCACGGTGGGGGCCCTGGAGGGGATGGGCTTGGTTGGGCCGCAAGAAGATGAATGTGCCGCGGTGCCGGATCTGGACTCGGCCCTCGTGTGCCCTTGGGACAAGCGCTATGCCTATTTCTTCGGCCATCTCTTCTACCATGGGAAGCCCTATCCTAACGACAGCCGAAATCTCCTCCAGCGCCAGGTGGAGCGCTTCGCGGAAAGGGGCCTGCGCTTTCAGGTGGGGATGGAGACCGAATTTTATGTCTTCCGGTATGAGGAGGAAACTGGCCAGCGTCGCTCCTTGAGTCGCGATCGCTTCCAAGGCATTTGCCCGGCCTACGACGTGGCCCAGACCATGAATTCCATGGGTTATCTCGAGCGGATGGTGAAAGCCATGAATGACCTGGGCTGGGAGGTCTACTCCTTTGACCAAGAGGGTGGGCACAGCCAATATGAGTTTGATTTCAGCTACGCGGACGCGCTCACCATGTCGGATCGGCTGGTCTTCTTCCGCTTGATGGCCAAGCAGTTCGCCGAGCAGTTGGGTTGCTTGGCGACCTTCATGCCCAAGCCCTTTGCCAACGACTTCCGCAGCGGCTGCCATTTCAATATGTCCATCGCGGAGAGCGAAGGCGGAAAGAATCTCTTTGCCCCGGAGAAAAGCGGCAATCCCTTCATCGAGCGGTATGGCATCCCCCTTTCCAAGCTTGGTTACCACTTCCTGGCGGGCGTGCTCCAGCACGCCCCGGCCCTGACCGCGGTCACCTCCCCCACCTACAACAGCTACCAGGGGTTCCTCGCACAAGGAGAGATGCTGGATGTGAGTTGGGCTCCGGTTTTGGTGACCTACGGTCGCAACAATCGCTCCGCCATGATGCGGGTTCCCCCGAATCGCTGGTGTGTGGAAAATCGGGCCCCCGACATGAGCGTCAATCCCTACCTGGCGGTGGCGCTGCACATGGCGGCGGGGCTGGAGGGCATCGAGCAGGAACTCGATCCGGGCCCGCCCATGAACGAGAATCTTTACCAAAGCTCCGTCGCGGAATGGAAGGAGCACGGCATCCATCGTCTCCCTGGCACGCTCCTCCACGCCATTGATGCCTTCGAGGAAGATCCCCTGGTGGACGAGGTTTTTGGCGAAATGAAGGACATCTACGTGAAACAAAAGCGCATGGAATGGGAACAAGAGTTCTATCCTGTTTCCCAAGAGCAACTGGCGAAACGTCTGACCTTTCTGTGAGCATGGAGCACGACGAACGCTTCCCGCTCCACGAGGAGACGAACGCTCCTGAAGAGGCGGTTCCCACCCTCCAGCACTCCGCCCAGAGCCTCGGCAAGATTCCTAATTTGGAGAAGGTCATGGCGAGCGCCCCGCCCCTCTTGAAAGGCTATTGGGCCCTGTGGGATCTCTTTGAGCAAACCAGTCTCACTCCCGCCGAACAGCAGGTTGTCTACCTCGTCGCGAACTTTGAGAACAACTGCAGCTACTGCGTCCCTTGGCACACGCTGCTCGCCAAGATGGCCAAGCTCGAGGCTGCCCATATCGCAGCCCTCCGTGCGGGGACCGAACTCCCCGACTCCAAACTGAACGCCCTGGCCGTCTATTCTCGCGCGCTGATCGAACACCGAGGCCATCCGCCCAAAGAAGCCACCGATGCCTTCTTCGCCGCTGGTTACGGACCGCAGCAGGCCCTCGAAGTCGTCCTCGGCCTGGCCGTGAAGGTCATGAGCAATTACACCAATGGCATCGCAGGCACGCCGCTTGATGAGCAGGTAGAGCATTTGAAATGGACCAAGCCGTCATGAAAATGGAGGAAGAAAGCCTTCGGATTCAGGCTGAGCTGAAAACCAAGGAGGGGAGGGGAAAAGGAGTGTGAGGGTAGGGCGAATCGTCCTCGATGAGCCGTGAGGAGGATGTCGGCTTTAGCTTGTGGGCTCGTTGATTGGGGACAGATGGTCCAGTGCCGACAGGCCTTGTAGCGTGTCCTGGGGTGGTGAGTTTGCCCTCGGCGGCTCATCCGGAGGATTCGCCCTACCCTTGGAAGAGGTGTGGCCAGTCTTCTGAACTTTCGACGAGTCCAGCCCTTACAGGGTTCTGACGGATGTATTCGGCTTTTTCCAAGAAGGAAGCATCGCTGCGAAGTCGGTGATCGAAGAAGCCGGTTTGCCATTGGATGCCTGCCGTTTTGGCGAGATAGCCTTTCCAACTTCGGATGAAGTTGGTGATAGAGATGTCCTCGTGAAAGGTGGCGATGGCGTGGAGGTGGTCCGGCATGAGCAGCAGGAGGTGGAGGTGCCATTTGCCTGCTTCTTGATGGTGGGTGGCGGATTGGAAGACTTGGTGGCTTTTCTCTGACTCCGTCAGTTGGGTTTGGCCTCGTGGGGTGGCGTTGATGGTGAGGAAGTAGGCGGAGCCGGGTTGGACCCATGAAGGGATTTCGTGGGGGAGCTTTTTTCTTTGGGGGAGGTTGTTGGGCTTCATCGTGAAAGGCCTGACGGTGGTGGTGGCTGGGTCGGTCTTTCGGGGCATTCTTTGGCTGCGGAGTGGCCCTCTGGCGGCTCATCGGGGACGATTCGCCCTACCCGGTGCCTAGCAGCGGCTGGTAGCTTTCGGGTTTTAGGAACTGGGCTAGGACTTGGGTGGGGTTTAGGGCGCTGGAGGCGATTTTGGTTGGGCTGATTCGGTAGAGGGTGGCTAGTTTTTGGCCGTAGGCTTTGAGGGAGTAGTGGGTCTCGACTACTTGGCGGTTTTGGTGGAGGTCGGTTTTAGCGGTCAGGGCTTGGGCTAGCCAGTCTTGGAGGGGTTCTCGGCCGGTGGAGGTTTCTACGAGGAAGTCCGCGGCGTGTTGGCGGGCTTGGACGATGAGTTGGCGTTGGTGAGGTTCTTCGAGTCGGCCGAAGTCGAGGTGTCCGCCTTGGTAGAGGCTTTGAAGGGTTTGGCTGTAGGCTTGAGTGGTGAGCTTTTGACCGTAGGCTTGGTAGGTGGAGGAGAGTCGCTGGTTGAGGGTCTGGGTGAGGTCGTTTTCGTCGACCCAGAGGGAGGGGGCCCAGAGTTTTTGGTAGGTCTGGGGGAGTTGGTAGCCGTTGGTGGTGAAGTCTTGAGTGATTTCTGGGAGGTCGCGTCCGAGGAGGGCTTTGCCAACGAGGGCGGGCTCGAGGTAGGCGAGGCCGAAGCCTTCGGCGATGCTGGTGGTGACGATGCGGTGCGCGCAGGCGAGCCAGGTCAGGAAGTCGGTCCCGCTAGCGGCGGGGCCGCCGAGGTCCTGCGGGGAGAGTCGGTTGGCGACGGCGAAGGTGACCGGGAGCTGCTGCTCCCTGGCGAAGGCGATCCATTCGTCGTGGAGAGGTTGCCAGTCGGAGTTGTCGGGGCCGAGGGTGGTGACGAAGTGGTAGCCCGGTGGGGCGAGGGCGGAGAGGAGGAGGAGTTCGCCAAGGTTCTTGCGGCGGATGCCTCGGGTGGGGTAGACGATGAGCTTCGCCTCGCCGGGTGGTGGGGTCTCGGGGAGGCTGGCGTTGAAGGCGACGGGGTTGCCTATGAGGTGGGCGCTGTCTTCGGGGAGTCCGGCGGCGACTAAGCGATGGCGGTCGCGCCCGTTGATGAAGGCGTAGCGGATGGGGGGGCCAATCGGGTAGAGGTGTTCGCGCTGGTCGATGTTGGCGTAGTTGGCGGGGCGGCCGTCTTCGGCGAAGTCGTGGGGTTGGAGGAGGAGTTGCTGGCCGTTGGAGGCAAGCGTTTGTAGGGTTTCGACGAAGACGTGGTTTTTGCCAAGGGAGTGGTTGTGGATGTGCCACAGGTCAGGCGCGCTTCCGAAATGCGCTTCGGCTGCCTCCAGCAAGGAGTGTGCGAGGGCTTCTCCGCTGGGGCCGGGTTCGCCCCGCTTGCGGTAGCCGAGGCCTTCGATGTGGACGTTGGGTAGGCCTGCGGCGCTGTGCTCGGGGTCGCCGGAGAGGGCGAGGAGTTGGATATCGTCGGGAAGACTGGCGGCGGCGTTTTCGACGACTCGGGTGACGCCGCCGCGGCGGAAGTGGTAGTGGACGAGGGCGATGTTCATCGCCGATTGCGGATTTTGGATTTTGGAAGGCGGAGTGTCCTATCCTTCATTCCGCTTTCTCGATTCCGAATTTCTTCCGGTAGTTCTGAACGGTGACCATGGGGGGGCGCTCTTCTTCGATGATTTCGGTGAGGAGCTGTTCGTGTTGGTTGTCGGTGACTTGGAAGGCGCGGTAGATGCTCTGGAGTTGGCAGAGGTCGCCGATTTTCCCGTGGGCGGTCGCCCGGTTGAGGAAACTTTGGAGGATGCCAAAGCTCATTTTGCCGAGGGCGCGGGTCGTTTGGTTGCGGTGCACGCGTTGGTCGAGATCCGTTTGCCCGAAGGCCCCCAGACCCCACTTTTGGAAGACGTCCAGGATGTGGCTGGTTTCTACGCCGTAGCCGATGGGGAAGGGGATTTCTTGGAGGACTTCGCGCCGCACGGCATACTCGCCACTGAGCGGTTGGACGATGGCGGTCAGTTCGGGATAAAAGAGACTGAAGAGCGGGCGCACCAGGATTTCCGTGACCCTGCCGCCGCCGCTGGGACGGGTGCCCGTGCTGAAGGTGAGCGGGCGTTCATAGAAGGCCTTCACGTAGTGCATGTCAGGATTCTCCAAGAGGGGCCCGACCAGCCCGTAGACGAAGCGTGGGTGGATGTTGGCGATGTCGGCGTCGACGTAACAGATGATGTCCCCTTCGAGCTGATGGATGGCCTTCCAGAGGTTCTCCCCCTTGCCTCGTTTGAAGCCTTGCTCCGGTAGGATGTCGGCCGAGAGGTAGACGTCGGCTCCGAAGCCAGCCGCCACTTCGCGGGTCTTGTCGGTCGAGCCGGAGTCGATCACAGCCAGCTCATCGATGAGCGGGTAGCGGTCCATGAGTTCGCTTTTGAAGATGACGATCTCTTTCCCGATGGTCTTTTCTTCGTTGAGTGTGGGAATGCAGAGGGAGATTTTCAGTCCAGCCTCTTCTTTTTTGCGGATGAGCGCCATAAGGTCCCAGAAGGCCTCGTGGTGAAAGGTGTTTTGGCTGAGCCAGTCGTCGATGTTCATGAAATGGGGGGCCGAGGGGTCAAAGGAGGGCGAGGTCAGAGAGTGTCGTTGATTTCAGCCAGCGGATCGCTTTCCTTGTCGGCCAGGGTAGGGTCGATGACTCCCGCATCGATGGCCTGCAAGATCCCGATGAGCTGGGCTAGGCCGGTAAAGATGGGTTCGATCAAGATGTCCTCCTGGGCTTCGTGCAAGTTCTCCCCTTGGGTGATGCCGAGGGTGACGCCGGGAATTTGCCGGGAGATGAGGGCAGAGAGGTCGCCCATGCTGGGGCTGACGCGGGGTTTCACTTCGAGCGATTCGAGGATGGCGCGGCTCGCTTGGACGAGCGGATGGGAGAAGGGGATGCCACCGGGACGGCGACGGGCGATCAGGCGAACGTCGACTTCGCAGTGCGAGCGCGCGGCCACTTCTTCCGCGATTTCGGCGATCCGGTAGCGGATGGAGCGGGCCATCCCGACCTGTTCACTGCGGACCTCAAAACGGACGCTGCCGGATTTCGGGGCCCGGTTGTAGGTGTTCCCAGAGCGGATGGAGCCGAGGATGATTTCAGTCCGCGGGTGGCTGGGCACGGGGATGGCGAGAATGCGCTGGATGATGTCGTGCAGGACCACGATGGCGTTGGAGGAGTCATTCCACTCGAGGCGACTTTCGGGTAGCTGGCATTCGATTTCCCCCCGAACCACGCCCAGACAGGAGTAGCTTAGCCGACCCAGGTGGACTCCCTCCACGCAGAGGCCGGCTTTGATGGGGTATTTGAAATTGTCCAAGAAGAAATTGATTCCTCGGAGATCTCCCTCCCCGAGGCTTTTGGAGGCGCCGAGGAGCACGAGATTCGACTTGAGCTGGATGTTGAGGATCTTGAGGATTTCCGGGAAGGTGGTGATGGCGGCCAGGCCGAGGCTGTTGTCGGCCACTCCGGGCCCGCTGATCCGATCGGGCACCACTTGGAGGGCGGTCGGAGCCTCGCCGGGGACCGCCGGAACATCGGCGTGGGCCATGAGGAGCAGGAAGTCCTCACTCTCCGAGCCTGGGATGATGCCTTGGGCATTGCCTGCTTCATCGATCGAGATGTTTTGCAGGTGACTCTCAGTGAAGCGTTGGGCCACGAAATTCAGGCGATCCCTCTCTTCAAAGGTGGGAGCCGGTTTTTCGGCAATCATCACGAGGTTCGCCAAGAGAATTTCCTTGATGCCACGGACTTGCTGTTGGGTGGCGGGGAGATGGGAGAGGATTTCGGAGAGATGGCGGGCGATCGCGTCGGGGTCCATGGCTGCCTCCATATGGCCACGGTTTCCCAGCCTTGACGACTGAAAAAGGCGCTTCCAGAGAATTCCACGCTTGCAACGGAAGAAGCTGTCTCGCAAACTTGCTCCACCAAGGGGTTTTCACCCAACCCTTTTCAGGCTGTGGCGAAGAACATTGGATTCATTTCAACTCGTTTTGCGGGCACGGACGGCGTCTCGCTGGAGGCCGACAAGTGGGCTCGGGTTTTTGGAGAGGATGGCCACCAGAATTTTTGGTATAGCGGCCGGAGCGATCGGGCTCGTGACATCAGCATGTGCGTGCCGGAGGCTTTTTTCGGCCACCCCGAAAATCTTTGGATCAACGAGCACATCTGGGGCGTGACCCAGCGCTCCGGCATGGTGACCGATCGCATCCAAGAGCTGGCCTGGTATATTGAAACGACCCTGCGGCGCTTCGTGCGGACTTTTGAGATCGATATCATCGTGGTCGAAAATGCCCTCACCATTCCGATGCACGTTCCCCTCGGGGTGGCGCTGACGCAGTTCCTGGCGGAGACCTCGCTGCCCACTGTTTGCCATCACCACGATTTCTATTGGGAGCGGACGCGTTTCAGCGTGAATGCTGTCCGGGATTACCTCGACATGTGCTTTCCTTCGACCCTCCCCAACATGCGGCACACTGTCATCAACCAGGCAGCGCAAGAGCAATTGGCTTTGCGCAAGGGCACCAGTTCCGTCCTGGTGCCCAACGTCTTCGCCTTTGAGGAAGACCCGCCGGGAATCGATGACTACAACGCTGACTTCCGGCGGGAAATCGGTCTGGCTGAGGAGGACATTTTCATCCTGCAGCCAACCCGCATCGTCCCCCGCAAAGGCATCGAGCACGCCATCAAGCTGGTGGCCCTCATGGGGGACCCCCGCTGCAAGCTCATCATTAGCCACGACGCCGGGGATGAGGGGCTGCAATACCAGAACGAGCTGGTGGACCTGGCGAGGGAGAGCGGGATCGATATGCGGATCGTGGCCGATCGGATCAGCGAACGTCGGCAACTCGATGGCCAGGGACGAAAGATGTATACCCTGTGGGACCTTTACCCCCATGCGGACCTGGTGACCTATCCCAGCATTTACGAGGGCTTCGGGAACGCGCTCTTGGAGGCCTTTTATTTCCGCAAGCCGGTCCTCATCAACCGCTACGCCATCTTCGTGCAAGACATTGAACCCAAGGGTTTCGATTTGGTCGTGATGGACGGCTACGTCACCCGAAAGGCGGCCGACCATGTCCGCTACATCCTGACTCACCGGGAAGCCCGCGAGCGGATGACGGAAACCAACTACCAATTGGCCTGCCGCTACTACGGCTACAACGCGCTTCGAAATCGCCTCCGCAGCGTCATGGACAGCCTGTAACCTACCAGCCGCCATGCTCAAACTCGTCCGCCGCTCTACTTTCCAACGCATGCGCCGACGCCTCGCCCGGCTCTATGGTCCTGAGAGGGTCGATCAGTTGGCCGATCGTCTCTACGCCATGATCGGGCGTTACGGGGTGGTGGCGGATCCCAACAACAACCCCAAAGAGCTGTGGGATGAGCGGGACGCCGTGCTCATCACCTACGCCGATATGGTGCAGAAAAAAGGGGAGCGGCCTCTCGTGAGTCTGAAGGAGTTCTGTGACCGGCGGCTGCGAGGCGCCATCAACACCGTTCACCTTCTCCCTTTCTGCCCGGCTTCTTCGGACGGGGGTTTTTCGGTCATTGATTACCGAGAAGTCGCCCCGGAGCATGGCACTTGGAGGGACGTGCAGACCCTCGGCCAGGACTACGAGCTGATGTTCGACCTCGTCCTGAATCACTGCTCCCGCAAAAGCGCTTACTTCAAGGACTTCATCAATGGGGTCCTGCCCGGGGCCGATTTTTTCATCGAACCGGGAGAGGATTGGGACATCAGCAAGGTGGTTCGTCCACGCCCTTGGCCCCTGTTGACACCGATCAAACGGGTCGATAGCGAGACGAAGGTTTGGACGACGTTTAGCGACGACCAGATCGACCTCAACTGGGCCTGCCCGGACGTGCTTTTTGAATTCCTAGACATTCTCCTTTTCTACATTGCGAAAGGGGCCCGCATCGTGCGCTTGGACGCGGTGGCCTTTCTCTGGAAAGAGCCGGGAACCGAGTGCATCCACCTCCCGCAGACGCATGAGGTCATCAAGTTAATCCGGGATGTGCTGCAAACGGTGGCGCCCGAGGTCATCATTCTGACGGAGACGAACGTGCCCCATCAGGAAAACATTTCCTACTTCGGGCGAGGAGATGAGGCCCACATGGTTTACAACTTCAGTCTCCCTCCCTTGCTGCTGCACGCGCTCTTGAAGGAGGACACCCGGGTCTTCGGAGATTGGCTGGCTGGCCTGGGAGAAACGCCCGCCAAGTGCACGTATCTCAATTTCACCGCTTCTCACGACGGGATCGGGGTGCGCCCTCTTCAAGGGCTGGTGCCGGACGAGGAGATCGATTGGTTGGTCACCCAGACGCGGGAACGTGGCGGGCTGGTCGGCATGCGCAGTATCGAAGGCGGAGGCGAGCGGCCCTATGAACTGAACATCACCTACCGGGATGCCCTCGATGATTCGCAGGACAGCCGTAAGGGGGTAGCCCGTTTCCTCTGCTCCCAGACGGTCGCCATGTCTCTCAAGGGAGTGCCGGCCCTCTATTTCCACAGCTTCGTGGGCACCCACAATGACCAAGAAGGAGCGGCCGCTGGGGAGCGTCGCGACATCAACCGGAAGCGGTGGAACAAGTCGGAGCTGGGCGAGCTTCTCGACCAGACCGACAATGACCACTCCGTCATTCTCAACGTGCTGGTGAGCCTCCTGACGCGCCGAGGGTCTCACCCGGCCTTCCATCCGGATGCGCGCCAGATTGTTTTGGAGACCGATCGGCAAATCCTGGCCTTCCTTCGAGAAAGCCTGGATCGCCAAGAACGGATCCTCTGCCTCTTCAACTTTTCGAGCGAGCCTTATCCCATCGACGAAACCTGGGTTCGCGAGCGGCTCCATGGGGCCGCCGGAGACATTCGTAATATGCTCTTGGGCTCGCGCATGGAGTTCCAAGACGGCCGCTACCAAGCGAGTCCTTTCCAGGGCTTCTGGATGGCGGCCTCCAAAGAAAAGTAGAGGAGCGCACCCGGCCAAGACGCTCTCCTAATGAAAGCCGCTCAGGACGAGTCTTCTCGAAAAAGACCGCTCCTTCGAATTGGCGTTATCTACCAAACGCAAACTATCTTCTCCCTACCTATGATCCATCAAGCCACCCTCAAATTCGCTCTCGTAACCACGCTCTTCCTGGGACTGGTAGCCTGTTCACAAAAGACCCAAGACGAAGCCGGAGAAGCCGCGGAGGCGGCGGCCGAAGACATCGAAAAGAACGCGGAGGTCATGGTGGAAGAGTCCAAGGAAATGGCGGCCGAAGCCTCCCAAGCCATGGGCGAACTGGCTGAGGAGGCAGGAGAAAAATTGGAAGAGGTCAAGGCCGCCTCGGGGGAGCTGGCCGAGGCGATCCAAAAAGAAGCCGGCGAGCTGAAAACCGAAGTGGAGGAGGGCCTAGAGCAACTGGGAGAAGAGATGAAACAGCTCGGCAGTTCGGGGGAAGAAGAAATCGAAGAAGCTTCCGAAGAGGCGGAGAAGGTCATGACGGAGTAGCCAGGCCACGCCAGGCCCTCATACCAAGCTGCAGAATTGGCTGGTAGAATGGCCGAGTGGATTTCGGGCCAGACCGAGGCGCGACGAGGGCGCGGTGCAGGCAACGTAACCGAGGAGCAACCCAGGGCTGGCTCGAAAGACACCACCTTCCCTCCATTCTACCAGTGAATTCTGGAGGTTGGTATGACCCTTCTCGTCACAAGAAAGCCTTCCGTGATGGGAGGCTTTCTCCTTTTTGGCAATCCTCTTGAATGTCCTGGGCCTTGGTCCCATGCTGGGAGATGAGTGCACGGCTTCGACTCGGCGTGAACATCGATCACGTCGCCACCCTCCGTCAGGCGCGCTACGCGGCCCTTTCCTATTCGCGTAACACGGAGCCAGATGTGGTGGCGGCTGCTTTGGAAGCGGAGGCGGGCGGGGCCGATTCCCTCACGATTCACGTGCGTGGCGATCATCGGCATATGCAGCCAGAGGATGGGCGTCGTTTGCGAGAACGAATCCGCACCCAACTCAATCTGGAAATGGGCCTGACCGCTCAGATGATGGACTATGCCTTGGAGCTCAAGCCCGACTTCGTCTGTTTGGTGCCCGAGTCGCGCCAAGAGATCACCACGGAAGGAGGGCTCGACGTCAAGACCCACCTCCAGGAGACAGCTGAGGCCGTTCGTCGCCTGCAAGACGCGGGTATTTTGGTGAGCCTGTTCATCGATCCCGATATGGACCAAGTGCTGGCGGCGGCCACCACGGGAGCCCGCATGATCGAGCTCCACACCGGTGCGTTTTCGAATGCGGAAGGAGAGGTCTTTGAGTGGGAGCTGGAAAAGCTCCGGGAGGCCGCGCACGCGGGCGAAGACGCCGGCCTCCAAGTGAACGCGGGGCATGGCATCAACTACCGCAACATCTACGAAATCTTTGTGGTCCCGCATTTGGCTGAGCTGAATATTGGCCACAGCATCATCAGTCGGGCGGTGTTTGTGGGGTTGCGGCAGGCCGTCGCGGACATGCGCCACGCCATGGATTCCTATCCCGCGGAGTCGGTCGGTCCCATGGCGGAGCTGCAACTGCCATGAACCTCGAGATCGCCGGTTCGGGGATCGATCTTGTGGAGGTGGAACGGATTGAGAAACTGCTCGAGCGATCTGGCAAGCGTTTTCGGAACCGCATTTTCACGGAAGGGGAACAACATTATTGCGAGGCCATCCCGCGGCCTGCGATCCGCTATGCCGCCCGCTTCGCGGCCAAAGAGGCCATCTCCAAGGCCTTTGGCACGGGCATCGGAGAGGAGTTGGGCTGGCGGGATATGGAAATCGAGCACGATGCTCGCGGGAAACCGCTCGTGCGCTTTTCCGGCGAGGGGCTCAAGCTGGTCGAGAAGCGCCGGGTCCAGCGGGTCGAGATTAGCCTGACCCACACCGAAGTCTATGCGGCAGCGGTCGCGATTTTGGTGGTGGACTGAGCGGATCTCCGCGACCGGTCCCCCGCCTCATACCAACCTCCAGAATTCACTGTTAGAATGGAGGGGAGGTGATGTGGGGAAGAGGCGCTGAAGCGCGGGGAAGGGAGAGCCGGTGTCTTTCGAGCCAGCCCTGCGTTGCTCCTCGGTTACGGTGCCTGCACCGCGCCCTCGTCGCGCCTTGGTCTGGCCCGAAAT